>NZ_JBGTFY010000146.1:0-35408 GCF_041747015.1 Nostoc sp. | reverse complement strand
CTGAGTTTGAGGAAAGCGTTTTCCTTGATAGTGCGCCTCATGCTTTCCGTTCTTTAGTAAGGCGCGATCGCTTCCGTCTTGACTACATCCTCGAAGGTTGGAATGAAAACGGCATCCAATACCCAGCACCTTTAAATGTGCTTACCGCCGCTTATGCCATTCATTTAGATGTGAATGCTAGGCAAGGTAAGTCTGGTTATGATGCCAACTGGGGGAGATTTACAGAACTGGCTAAAGATTTTGAAACTAGTCCTCTGTACGTCTTTTCTTATCTTAATCGCTGGGTTCGTAACCAGGGATCGGAAACAGCGCGAATTGAAAAAATCAGGCTTTATGCCTATCATTTTTATCCTTGTTTTGACCCTTGTGTGAAATATGACACTAATATGGAGCAATTAATTGTGCGAGAAGCATCAAGTCTGAATCATCCTAAAAAATTAACAGATTTATACCGCCGATTTTACCGAGCTAATAAGCGTTATAATCCTAAATCTAATGCTGTGTTGAAACCAATTGATATTGCGGCTGAAACTATACTCAAAGCTGAGTCAAGTGTGTTTCAGGGAGAAACATTAGTTGTGGCTGTTGCAGCAGAAGTTTTTAAACTGATGGATCGTGTTCATTCTTCTACTGCTGAAGGACGCTGGATCATGAGCAAACGAGAACAGGAACGGCAGGCTGTTCTAGATTTTGCAAAGTATTTTGTAGTGGAGGTATTTGATAAATCATTTGCAGGCGATCGCGCTCGTTTAGCTGGTCGTCAACTCAACTTAATTCGAGATACTTGCGAATTTCTATATCGTTTAGAAGATGATAAAGAAAACGCAGTCAAAGATGAAAAATCTACGGAAATAGATAATGAAAATGAGTAGGGATTTACCTGAAAATTTTTGCTGCAAACGTAAACAATTAATAAATAATTCTTTGGATATCAATCATGGCACTTTTAAAAACTGTTGAACCCAAATTCTTTCAATCTGAAATTCCATACAAACCAATGGGTAAATATGTTCACTTTCTCACTGTTCGGATTACCGAATCTTATCCACTATTTCAGACAGATGCAGAACTGAATAAAGCACGGGTAAGAGCAGGAGTTAAAGACAAAACCACGATTAGCCGTTTGTCAATGTTCAAGCGCAAACAGTCTACTCCAGAGCGTTTAGTTGGTCGAGAATTATTGCGTAACTATGGATTAATGACGGCTGAAGAATGCGAATATAACGTGAATTTTGCAATGGATAATCCTGATTGCATCATTTACGGATTTGCTATTGGTGACTCTGGCTCGGAAAAATCGAAAGTTGTGGTAGACACGGCATTTTCAATTACAGCTTTCGATGAATCACACGAAACCTTCACCCTCAACGCTCCTTATGAAAATGGCACGATGGCTTCTAAAGGCGAAAATGGTTCTAAACCTGGTGAAGTTACCAGTCGAATTAATCAACAAGACCATATTAGACCGCAAGTTTTCTTCCCTAGTATTGTCACCTTGAAAGACCCTACTGAAGCTAGCTTTCTTTACGTTTTTAATAATATTCTGCGAACTCGTCATTATGGAGCGCAAACAACCCGTACAGGTCGGGTTAGAAATGAATTAATTGGTGTTGTATTTGCGGACGGAGAAATCACCAGTAACCTGCGTTGGACTCAGGCAATATATGACCAAATGAAATCTAATAATACTCTAAATGCTCCCGATCCGCTAGATGAAGATGATGTGATTACTGCTGCTAAAAATGCTATTGAGGCGTTAATGGCTGATGAGTTCATTGTTCATACAGATTTAATTGGTGATGCTTTTGTATCCCTAATTAATGAAGTCAAAACTTTAATAGGAAGTGAGAAAGGAATTCAGACAATTTTGCAAAAAGCTGATGCAGAAGCTAAAGATTATGCCAAGAAGCATATTAGCAAGAAGAAGACTACTGCTAAAGCGGGGAAAGAGTAATGGTGTCAATCTACCGTTGTCAATTAGAACTTCATGACAGTCTCTATTTCGCAACTCGTGAAATCGGGCGATTGTATGAAACAGAGGCGATAATTCATAATTACGCTCTCTGTTATGCACTGGGTTTAGTTGATAGCAAAATCTACTCTACTACCGTTGCTGAAGAACATTCTTATCGCTACTTTTGTTCAGAACAAGTGCCAAAATATGAGGAGCATTTAACGCCACTCAATCAACAGCAAATTTACGTAACTCCGGCGCGATCGCTCAATCATTCTTCCATCCTCAACACCTGGAAGTATGCTAACAACAACTACCACGTTGAAATGGAGAAAACACAGAAGAATATCCCTAGTTTTGGGAGAGCAAAGGAAATAGCAGCAGAAAGTAGATTTGAGTTTTTTGTCATATCTCAAAAAGAACTCAAATTAACAAAGTGGATTCGCTTGGGTAAATGGATGAGCAAGGCTGAAGTAACGGTTGAACAATTACCGAAACCTAAAATTGCTGAAGGTATATTCACTTGTACACATCCATTAAATCCTTTAGACGTGATGTTCATTAATCAAGTGATTAGCTATGACGTTGTGAATATGCCTCCAGTTAGCTTAATTCAGAATGTACAAATGCGAGGGCAATACTATCAATTTGATGGCATTCAAAACTTAAAAATTCCAGTTCGCATGGAATATCGTTTTAAGGGTTAATTACTTCCCAAAACCCGAACTACGCTTTTTCTTTTTCTTAAGACCTTGTAAAACTAATGCATGCAGCTTGAAAAATAGACCTCTTGCATGAATAAAATTATGCCCTCAGACTGGAAGTCTGGGGCTACTAAAATTTAACTCTTAGTTTCGATATCGTATAACTGGCATAGGGTGAGGAGTTTTTGTTTGAGGCGATCGCGCAGACTCTCAGGTGATACAATCACACAATCTTCCCAATAGGGCGATACTTCTCGAATCAACCAGAAGGGATTAGCTACTCGCCGCACCACCTGACGCACATTATTAATCATGTCATCCTCAATATCATCTTTTTTGGGTTGATAGGCTTTAGCTAGCCAACCCCGCAAGTGTAATTGCACTTTTACATAGTCAAGTTCACCCCGCCAATCACCACTTGTAGGGACAACAGACTTAATTCGCTCAAAGCTTAAGCAACGATTGTGCCAAAGTTCAGGTAATTCTGGGATATCGTTTTCTACGTCTGCTGTCTCTTCGCACCAAATCATCAGATAAAAGCGTTTCTCAAAAAAGCGCACCTCAGCATGACGGACTTTATAATCTAGCTCGTGACCTTGAGAGTTGTAATAGAGAAGGTAGAAAGGCTGTTTTGCTTTACTTAGTTCTTCTATCGTATTTCGCCATTCTTGGATAGGTTGACTAAGTTGTTTCATCAGCAATTGACGAAGAGGTGCTTCGAGATTGCCACGTTCTAGCAAAAGTGCAAGTACAGTTTGTGCTTCTCCTATGTGACCTGCATCATTCAAAGCTTTTATTGCCTGCTGTAAGGCGTTAATTTGGTTAGAGTCAAGTATAAAGGGCTTTCCAACCTCTACAGACTGTTGTGCGATCGCTACTATTAAGCCCGAAATACTGGGTTCTTTGCCCCAATTTATGATGATTTGGAGTTAGTCAGAAAGCTAATTGAACGCCATTCAGGTCATAACGTCAGCGATGGAGCAAGATTTTTACCAGAAGACCCAAATATTGAACGTTGGGCGGCGATGCTTACAGGTGCGGATTTATTTGATTTAGGAATTCCAGATGCACAACGTTTTCGCAAGCTAGAAAAAGAATTAACTGTTGCTTTTGGGCGAAGCTGTAATCTTTTTAGAATCCGCATCTCTGAAGATAAAGGCTATATTACAGCCCTGTTGCTCGGTGCTTGCGAAGAGGTTTTACAAAAGCATGGGTTAAATCCTTTAGCAATTTTCCCTGATGGTGAACTTTTTGAAGGAGAAGCTTTACCAAATGTCGATTTGACAAAAGAAATAGCTGCTGTTTGGCAAATTAAAATTGACCAGGTTTTTGGGAATAATATTGAAAGACTTGTCAGAGCTACCAAGGATGGGATTAAAGTTACTTCTCAAGCTATCCAACAAAATATTGAGGAAGTATTGGAAAATATTGAGGCTCTTTTAGAAAGGAAAAAAGCTGGTTATAAATCAGACAAGATTGCTAAAGATGTAACTAAGTGGGGTGAAGCTGCTGGTGCAGATGCACTAATAAAAGCGGCTGAACTACAATTATTACCTGTAAGTAATGCAGAAGAATTTGCTATATCTGAGGGATTGAAAGCAGCTTATCTTAGTTACCGTGAAGCCGGATTAAGCCCTAAAGAAGTTTGGGATAAAATCGCTCATCATACGGGGATATCTGAACTTCAGCGCACTGCAATTGAGCCGTTTAATGGTCAATATGGGCGACCTTTATTTGCTGCTAAAGCTGCTGTTAAAGGAATTGAGGGTATTAAAGAAGCTCTACAAGAATCTTTCCAACTAAGAAAGGAAAGTACACAAATATCTGAAGAAACAGAAGTATCTGAAGAAATGATTGCAGCCGTTAGCCGAATGGTAAATTTACCTTTTGCTATTCGGTTAAATGGAGTCAATGATTTAAATGCTTATGTAGAAGCAAATCCGAGACAAAGATGCTCTTTAGGTTCTACTTCCACTGATATAGATGAGCTAATTTCAGATAATATGCCTCCTGGGACAAAAGTCCAAGCTTTTTCTAACCGCTTACCGGGCGGTATCAGTGCTGAACCGAAAAGACAAGCAGATTCAATTGCAGCTTTAGCCTATCAATTAATGGCAGTTGGGGCGAATTTTCCTGCTGTTAAAAAACAAGACCCGCTTTATCTACACTTAGCATTACCTAAAGGTTCTGCTCCAGAACTGTTGAGAATTTGGCGTGAACTTTTAAAACAACTTGCAGCGACAAATGCTGAAGGCGGCACTGTCACAGTTGATGAGTTGAAATTATATAAAGATAATCAACTTGAATTTAAAGCTAATAAAGTAGTTGGTTTAGCATTGCCAAAACGTCCTGATTTTGTTCACACATCTGTCATTATTCCTCTAGTTTGGGGAGATGTTAATAATTCATTAGCTTTACTAAAATCACTGAGACTTGCTTTAGAAATTTCCTTGTCTTTAGATATTGGCTTTCCTTTTACCTTGAGTAGCAATCTAGAAGTGGAGTTATCTAATGATGTTTACGGAAGAATAGAGGGAATTACTTCTGCACTGCAAACTTTATTGGGAAATGGGCAATATGAGCAGCGCCAAGATGCAGAAAAAATTCTTGAGCGGCTACGTTGCATTGGCAAACTAGCAATATCTGTTGCAAGTATTCAGAAAGCCGATGATTGTTTATATGATTTGGCTCGTGCTTGTGTCAGACCAATTGAACTTTATTATGTCTTGCTACGTTGGACTCTGCGAGAACAAGACGAACCAAATTTGAGTGTTATTTGGAGTCGTATTTGTGAACCATTAAATACTTTACTGGAGAACCTTATGCCGGATGAAACCTCATTATTAACTAAGTATCTCAAAGAAGCTGCTCAAGTTGCAGCAGAGGGAAAAATTTGGGGAAGTTCTTTTAAACGAACTGCTCAAGCAGAACCGTTTACAGCCTTTATTGCTGCCATTCGTTCTCAAAAGTCTTATTTGGGTTTGGATGTGATTTTTGCTGCTTTAATACAGCAATATCATACTCGCTTAGACCGTATCCGGGAGCATGGCGTAGGTGCGACAAAGTATGAACAAATAAAGCATTATTACGAGGTATTGCGAAAGCTATATGAGGAAGTCTATTCAGCACGTCCTGAAAAGTTTTTATCTGACCAAAAAACTTTAGAAGCTGCTTATTTATTTTTCCTTGAAGAAGCACGTAAACAGCTTAAAAGCCCACCTGAAGATGATTCTGTCGAAACAACTGCAACTGTTTAAATAATTAGGAGTTTATCATGTCCGTTTCAAAACTTTCCTCAGTACTAGCAACAAGTTATGAGAATTTCCCCAAAGGACGTTTTATCACTTTAGTTGTTTTAAGAACAACCCATTCTGAAACTATCTTTCGCACAGAGGGTTCAGGTGAGCCAATGTGTAGCGAATTTGTCCAAGCTGGTTTAGAGGGTGAAAATCAAAAAATTATAATTCAACGCTTGGTAATGACTAAGCGTAAACAAGTAGCACCAGAAAGACGTTACGGACGAGAACATTTAAGAGCGCATGAGCTTTTATACACTAACCCTAAAGATGGCTCTCTTTGTTCTTTAAATACTAATGCACCTTGTGAAATGTGTGCAGATTGTTTCCTTTACGGCTTCGCTGCTGGTGGTGGTGGCGCTCAAAAAAGCCGCATTTGGACTGAAGATGCTTTTAGTATTTTACCTGCTAGTGATGTTGTAGGCGATCGCACCATAAACGCCATCTACGAAAATGGCACAATGCGCGATGAAAAAGGCAACCCCTCAACAGCTTTAAATACCAGCGAATACATCAAACCAGGAGTGCATTTTCTGGATGTTGTTACTCTCAAAGATGTAACTGCGGATGAACTGCGCTATATCATTGGTAACATTCTTTTCACAAGTCGTTATGGTGCAGTTTCTAGTCGTGTTGGACGAATGGAAAACCAAATATTAGGCGTATTTGGTAGTATTACCGAACTTCCTAGTTCTCTGGAACTTGTACAAGCTACTTATGATGTTTTAGATAAGCCTTTAGAACACCCTTTGAATATTAATCAATTAATTACAGCAAGCAAACAAGTAATTGCTAATTGGAAAAATAAGAGAGGGGTTTCTGTGCAGCTATCTGAAGAGGAATTAGCCAATTTATTAACAGATATAGAAACTAATTGGTCAGAAGCTGAACGTGATAATTTTCTCAAGCGTTTAACCCAATCTTATGAACCCTTCCGTCAGGTTGCAACTGAAAAGAAAAAGGCTAAGGGTAAAGGAAAAAATACACTAGTTGAAGTAGAGAGTTAAATATGTCAACAATTCCTTTTCAGCAGGCAAAACTTGTTGAATTATACTGTCTTGAACCAGTCTTTTTTGCCTCTAGGGAGTTGTCTGATACCTATTACACTGAGGGGGTAATTGGGAATTATGCTCTTACCTATGCTTTAGGTAGAGTAAATTCCCCCTATCGCCTCCAAGGTCAGGCTACAGGACGACCAACCTACAAAGAAGATTTCCAACCAATAGCACAGGATTTTTATATCTTACCAGCTTCACCAGTAGGTAGAGTTACATTCAGATTTGAACGTTTCAATGCTCTTTCTGATTCTTACTGGTATGCAATGACTAATAACCGTGTTGCTACGGCGCGGGAAGATTTACCATTACAACGCCAAGGTAAAAAACCAAGTTCATTTAGACCAAGTAATTTTCCGCAAACTGGAAGACTGCGAATGATTGAACGCAGAAACAAGTTTCAAACTTTGGTATTTGGAAATTACCAATTACCAGATTACATTCGCCTTGGTAAATTCATGAGTAAGGTCAGAGTGAATGTGCTTAATGAATTTTCTGTGACTTTACTACCAGAAGGTGAATATCAAAGTCAACATTATCTAAATGCTGCCGATTTACCACAGCAAATAGAGGCTTTAGCGTTCGATTTAATTTCTATTCCTCCTGCACCCATCATTAAAAATCTTCGTTTTCAGGGTGCTGCTTGGCAAGTTGGCGAAATGATTGTACCAGCAGGTTTACATTTTTGCGGTAGAGAAAGTAGCAATGAGTAATCAAAACTTAGTTATCAGATTAGAACCCCGCAGTATTTGTGCATCTTTGCCTAATAAACTATCTTTCATAGATAATGCACTTCAGCACCAAGTTGATGTATTTGAACAATCTAAGGATGCAGATATCATCCTTGATTTAGCACCAACTGGCACAGGTAAAACAAAAGCAGGACTATCAGTATTAAAACATCAACCAAATCAAAGTGCTATTTACATTGCTCCAACTAATGCTTTAATTGAACAGCAAACAGAAGCAGCAAAACAGTTTGTTCGTGATGCTAATTTACCTCATGTTGTGAAATCAGCTTCAGCTAAAGATATTAAAAGCTGGCCTGATGATAAAGTTGGTCGTCGTTCAGGAGAAAAGCTGTATAATGTTTTGCGAAATCCCGCTACAGTTTTCGATGATGTTGGGGCGAATAAACCAATTCTCTTGGTAACAAATCCTGATATTTTCTACTATGCAACTTTCTTTGCATATAACAATCTGGATAGAGGCAATATTGCTGCTGGTTTTTACACCAAATTTTCTACAGTCATTTTTGATGAATTTCACCTCTACGATGCTAAACAGCTAGTAGGAATGCTGTTTTATCTTGCTTATTCTCATGTTTTTCGGTTTTTTGAAAATGGACGCAAGGTAGTTTTACTCACAGCAACGCCAGAACCTGCTTGTGAATTAGCATTGCAGAATTTAAAACAGGCTGGTGTAAAAATAGCAATAATTAATAGAGAAGCTAGTAATACTAATCTTTTACCATCACAAACAGCAGTTAATCTGCAATTAAGACCAAAACCTGATAGTAAGGAAGAATGGCTAGCAGAATTAGCAGCAGAAGTTGTTCATCGTTTTCGAGAAAGACCTGATGAAAATGGTGCTGTAATTCTTGACTCTCTTGATAATATTAACCGTCTCTCAGATTTACTGCGACATCAAGGAATTGGTGATTACATTGGACGAATTACAGGCCCTGCACCCAAAAAAGATAGACAAAGGGCTATGCAATGTAAAATCATTTTGGCTACTAGCACAGTAGATGTAGGATTTAACTTTGAAAGACATCCTGAACCGAAACGGCAAAATTTAGATTGGTTGATTTTTTCAGCACGCGATCGCGCCGCATTTTGGCAGAGAATTGGTAGAGTAGGGCGTGTTTTGGGTAAATCTGAAACTAATATTGATTCAGAAGCCATTGCTTACTTACCCGCTAACGCCTGGGATGAAGGTTTAACTTCTCTAGATACTACCGGGGGACGTACAGCGCTAAAAGACTTACTTGAAACACTTCCCTCTTTAGATAAGCCTTTTTTAAAAGCTTACTGGCGTTCAGAAGCATTTCTAGAAATTGCCCGTCCCTTGTTGGAATTGGAAGAAATGCTTGAAGGTTTAGCTGAGGAGAAATTGATTTTGGAGTTATTCAATACTCTAAAATCTATTTTTGAAGGAAACAGAACTTGGGATGATTATCGCTATAGAATGAAACTTTTACGAGGCGCTGAAACTATTGCGAAAAAAACTCCCAAAGAAATCAAAAAAGATTGGAAGTATATCAAAGGTGGTCAAGCGTTTGTTAAAACTTTTATCAAAGCTAAGTTTCCTGAAGACTGGGATGACTTACAATCTGGACGTACAACATTAGACGAATACGTAGATTTATTTAAAAAAGATGAAGATGCACTAGCTGAGTTAAAAGAATTTGCTGAAGTTTTTAGTACAAGCTATGCACCATTATTTGATTTTCGTTCTACTCTTTTTGAAAGTCTTTCCATTCGTGACCCTCATGGTTTTATTCTAGATGAATCGGAGGAAACAAGACTAGATCCTTTTCACCTATTACGCTATTACGAATTTGTCCAAAATGGTGATTATATTGAAGTAACCAGTCGCGCTACTGAAACTTATCAATTAAGTTTTCGATTGCGTTATACTGATAACTGGCAAGATTTTATCAGTACAGAACTGAACAAACTAACAGCTTTTAAAAATTGCCAAATTATCCGCAGTGCTGGGGGAGCAATACGACCAACACCCCTAATACAAGCCTTAAATAAACATCTGTTACCAGGAGTAATTATTTGCCCCAGAACGAATACTGCTGTTATTTTTCAATTAAGCAAGCAAGGAATTACTTCTTATCCAATAACTATTGTTTGTAATGATATGGAGAAAGAATATAGATTTTTTACAGGCTTGTCAGGAATTTTAACAATGGCAATGAAGTTTAAACAATTACGTCTTCCAGATGATGAGGTTTTTATTGCAGGATAAGTAATTAAATGCTCGCACCAATAATGCGAGAATTTGTAGAGCAACAATTTATAAGTATATTTCTCTCACATCCATCGTGAAACACTATCAACAACAACCAAACGCCTTCCCCAGCGATTACCTAAACAACTTGTGGGGAGAAATCCAAGCTTGTCCTTACTTTGCTATCAACAACCTCAACCGTGATTTTGTCGCCACTAAAGGATTTTCTGTAGTGTTTCAGCGTTCTGGATTAGCAAAAGTAGAACAGCAGTTTCCCTACTTCAAGCTTTACCTCGATTTGGCTCTCCAACCGACTTGTAATGCTTTTTACCTCAATCCTTTACAGCTAAAAGAAGGCTCCCGCGTCGATCCGCATATCGATCGCTCCTTACGTTCCTACAGCAAAACCATTGAACCACCTGCGGTTGTCAGCGTTCTTTATGTGCGCGTACCAGCAGATATGCAAGGGGGAGAACTGGTATTGCGATCGCACAAACGCCAACTTGGGAAAATTAAGCCCCAATTCAATACTTTAGTTTATTTTCAAGGTGATTTAACCCATTCGATTAACGCTGTCAAAACCCCAGGAAATCGCTTAAGTTTAGTTTGTGAACAGTATAGTTTGAGTGATGCTGAACTCCAGCAAATCCCTGAGTTCACTGTAGAGTCAAGAAGCACTCAGTCTACAACCAAAAAGAGAAAGTATGCCTCATAGTTTAGTATTGAATTTGCTACCTCAATCGCCCATTCCATCACAGTATCTTACAGGTAGACATCTCCACGCTTTATTTTTAACCCTTGTTAGTTCTGTAGATACCACATTAGGCGAGCGCTTGCACGATTCCACTGCTGATAAAGCCTTCACTCTTTCTCCCCTCCAAACTAACTCCCCCCTTTTGAAGGGCGGTAAGGGGGGATCTAAATTGCAATATTCACATCAACAACCCATTCCCGCCGGAACACCTTGTTGGTGGCGCATCTCTTTATTAGATGATACTTTATTTAGCAAACTTACTCAACTCTGGCTAAATCTTAATCCCAATCGCCCTTGGCATCTTGGCCCAGCTGACTTGTATATTACCAGCATTCAAGGCACACCCCAATCTATTCAACCTTGGGCAAATGCTAGCACCTACGCTCAGTTATACCAAGAAGCCGGCGATCGCAATTCTTCGATTAACCTTAACTTCTCCACGCCTACCGCCTTTCGTCAAGGACAGTATGATACTACCCTTCCTACTAGAGAATCTGTTTTTAATTCCCTACTTTCACGGTGGAATAAGTACAGTGGCATAGAATTTAATCAGATTGCGATCGAGTCAATCTTTCCGTCTTTTGTAAACATTCACACAGAGATATTAGCTGACTCTCGTAGCAAATTTATTGGCATTCTTGGCGAAGTTACTTATAAAATTTTAGGGGCAGTTGAACCAATACAAATTAAGCAAATTAACGCCTTAGCTGACTTTGCTTTGTATGCAGGAATTGGTCGTAAAACAACAATGGGCATGGGGATGACGCGGCGGCTATATTCTCCCTAATTTCAAACATCATTTAAAAACCACCTAAGTTATGAACCAAACCGAATATATTTCTATTGCAGCATTGAACCAATATGCCTATTGTCCGCATCGCTGCTGGCGGATGTTTTGTGCAGGGGAGTTTAGCGATAATCAATACACAATTGAAGGCACAACTTTACACGATCGCGTCCACACTACAGGCGATATACAGCGAGGAGAAACTTGGCAAGTTCGCGCAATTTGGCTGAAGTCGGAGCAATACAAACTCATTGGGAAATCTGATTTGATTGAAGCAGAATCAGGTGAAATTTATCCAGTGGAATATAAGCGGGGACGCAAAGGCGAATGGGATAATGATGAGTTGCAAGTCTGTGCCCAAGCTTTATGTTTAGAAGAAATGACAGGACAACCAGTTAATACTGGATATATCTATTATGCCCACTCCCATCAACGGCAATTAGTAGAGATAAATCAAGAGTTACGGCAAAGTGCGATCGCTACTATTCAATCTGTCACAAATATCCTAGAAACAGGAATGATGCCAAAACCAGTTTACAGCAAACGCTGCCAAGGATGCAGTCTTTACTCGCAATGTTTACCCAAAGCAACTGATAAAGTCAAAAGTTATCAAGAAGTAAATTAAATCATCCAATTTATTACTAGCCCTGGCGACTGGAAGTCGGGGCTACACAGACAAAACCTACCTCCGTGGGTTAGAAAACCCTTGATTATTAGTCCACGGAGGTGGACTTTGCTTGTGTAGTAGCGAATTCTATTCGCCTAATACTTTTCAAACTTCAGCACCAATTATTACTAGGAAGAATTAAAAATGGGAACAGTTTATATAACACAAGCCGATGCTTTTATCGGCAAACTTGACGAACGTCTCACCGTCAAAGCTGAACAAAAAACAATCTTAGATATCCCTTTAATTAAAATAGAGGGAATTGTAGTACTAGGTCGGGCTACCGTTTCTCCCGCCGTTATTAGTGAACTTTTAGAACGTCACATTTGTCTAACATTTCTCACACAAAACGGACGATATTTAGGGCGTTTAGAACCAGAAGTTACAAAAAATATCTTTGTTCGTAAAGCCCAATGGCAAGCTGTGGGAGAATCACAACCAGCAATACATTTAGTTAAAGGATTTGTGCGGGGTAAATTGAAAAATTACCGCCATACTTTACTTCGCACTCACCGAGAACATCCTGATGTTGATCTGAATAATAACATCACTCGATTGGAACACGCGATCGCACCAATAGAAAACACTAACAATATTGATTCCCTCAGAGGCTTAGAAGGTGCTGGTAGTGCAGCCTATTTTGGTTGTTTTCAACAGCTAATCAAAACCTCAGAATTTAAATTTGAAGCCAGACGCCGCCGCCCACCAACCGATCCAGTTAATGCCCTACTAAGTTTTGGGTATTCATTGCTACGCCATGATGTGCAAAGTGCTTTAAATATTGTCGGTTTTGACCCCTATTTGGGATACTTACACGTTGAGCGTTATGGTAGACCTTCCCTAGCCTTGGATTTGATGGAAGAATTTCGTCCTTTAATAGTCGATGCTGTGGTGTTGTCGCTTATTAACAAGCGATCGCTCACTTTAGCTGACTTTACCACCGAACCGCTCAGTGGTGCCGTTTCTTTAACCAAAGAAGGACTGCATACATTTCTTCGCGCCTACGAACAAAAGAAACAATCGAATTTCAAACATCCAGTCATGGGAAATAAATGTACCTACCAAGAATCCTTTGAAATTCAGGCGAGGTTATTGAGTAAGTACCTCATGAACCAAATCGATAAATATCCCCCCTTAATTCTCAAATAACTTGTCATTTTTCCCTCTTCCCCATCCCCTTTATGTATATTGTTGTCAGCTACGATATTCCAGAAGATAAGCGTCGTACTAAAATCCATTCGATTCTCAAATCTTACGGTCAATGGATGCAACTGAGTTTGTTTGAGTGCGATATCACTTCTACTCAGTATGCTAAACTGCGATCGCGTTTAGTTAAATTGATTAAACCCGACACTGACAGCGTTCGCTTTTATTTTCTCTGTGGCTGTTGCCAGCGAAAAGTCGAGCGTATTGGTGGAGAACAGCCACGGGACGAAACAATTTTCTTTGCTGAGTCACCTTCTAGCTAGGTTTCTGCATCTCAAATGCGCGGAGGGGTGGGTGTACAAATTCCACACCCTCAAAAAAATGCTTCTATGTCAACTCCAGCAAGGATTTCAGCCATTAGTCGCCCACTTTTCATCCGCGCAATCTCTAAAATGCTTACAGAAATTAGGTTTCAGCCTTTAAAGTTTCCCAACACTCTTCCCAAACGAATTCTCTAATGCTATGATTGCCCTATTGCAATTCATCAAAATCCCTATCAGGGATTGAAACCAAGTATTTGGCGAGGGAGCTACGCAGAATGAAACATTGCAATTCATCAAAATCCCTATCAGGGATTGAAACATCAGGAATTAAAAGCAATCCAACCTCAGGAGTGATTGCAATTCATCAAAATCCCTATCAGGGATTGAAACATAATTTTTTTAGATAAGCGTCCCCCGCCATGCTGGGAAAATTGCAATTCATCAAAATCCCTATCAGGGATTGAAACACGGTTCAAGGCGATATTTCAGCCGAGGATTGAGCTTATTGCAATTCATCAAAATCCCTATCAGGGATTGAAACGACGCATTCAATCAACGTACCGAGGTACAAAAGATATTGCAATTCATCAAAATCCCTATCAGGGATTGAAACAAGAGCGTGATAAACTTCTATCATAAATCCTCTTATTGCAATTCATCAAAATCCCTATCAGGGATTGAAACGACCATTCAACCCAGTACGACCGGCTAAACCCGGTATTGCAATTCATCAAAATCCCTATCAGGGATTGAAACTTAACTACATTATCTACCGCCGTGGTGATGCGGTAATTGCAATTCATCAAAATCCCTATCAGGGATTGAAACAGTTGTCTGATGCCGGGACTAGGAAATACATCTTAAAACAGTAGTAGTTCCAGTTGAATAGAAACAATTACTTAAAAAAACCTCCATCTTGAATGCTTGGAGGTTTTTTAAAGCTAACACCTAAGAACAAATAGCTTTTTCAAAACTTAACAAAATACGTATTTGTTGGCAAGAATTGGGTAGTTCCTGAATTTGTAGCCAAGTCATTTATATTACCTGTTCTAAGCACTGCAAACTTATCAGTGAATAGCAATATTTCACCATTCCCAGGAGTAGCCCAAGCTTTGCGAGTCTTTAGATGATTCGGAACAACTAAAAAAGCTGCGTCGCCACGATAAGGAGGAATTGGTTTACCTAAAAATGTTTTGATATCTCTGTTGATAAGTGCGTAAGCAGCGCTAGAGCCAACAAAAATATCTGTGCCATCTGAGTAAATGGTTTTAGGGAAATTGCTGTTACCATCTCCCAACCCTGCTGTTGTAGGAAGTCTTGTAAGGCTTAGTTGCCCACGATTAACAGTAAAGTTAGTAAGATTTACAACTCCTGTATATACCTTTGTTTCGTCGCGGGTCTGAGCAGCATTGGTATACTTATCGGTAGTAATCAACGTTTGGGTTATTAAATCTTTACCGTTCCATCTATAGATAGAATTACCACCATAAACAGACCCAAGTACGTAGAGTTTATCCCCAGAAATATGTAGGCGATTTAATCGGGTATCTGCCATGTTATCAGCAAGGCTACCTGCACCATAACCCCAAAGCTTACCTTGGTTGTCTCCTGGCAAATTTGGCAGATTGAATAACTTTGTGCCATTGAAACCCATTCGGTAAAGAAAAGCTATTTGGACGGGAATACCTGCCCGTTTTTGTTGTTGAAAACCACTGATGTAGAGGTAGTTGTTTTTGTACTCAAAGTCCATTACCTCCGTCACGCCATAAGTATTTTTGGCTTTGAAGTTGAGGCTGGTGTCATATATTGATAAAGTATTTGCGGACTGTTGAATGACCAGCCCCTCTAGAAACTTGACTCGCGTTCTTGAATTGGCTGTGTTGCTGACAATATGCTGGGTAGCTCCGTCAGTACTTAATTTTACTAACCCTGTTGGGACAGCGAGAACATAGGTTTTGCCGTCAATTACTGCACAGTCACGGGCATCATGAGAAGAGTTTGGAATTAGTTTTTTTGTCCCATTCTCTTCTACTTCCCATACCCCTTCAGGATTGATGATCGCAACTTTACTGCCGTTGGTGCAAGCTGCTCTTGGCGAAGAGATATTGACATAAGCGGCTAAAGCGGGACTAAAGTAATCAAACATTTTACACCTAAGAAAAAAAAATGCTTCAGTTGGTAAGAAGGTTTTAGC
The DNA here is from genome assembly GCF_041747015.1 of Nostoc sp. GTDB lineage: Bacteria > Cyanobacteriota > Cyanobacteriia > Cyanobacteriales > Nostocaceae > Nostoc. The sequence continues at coordinate 19,564 of NZ_JBGTFY010000146.1, read as the reverse complement.
ATAGGCCTAATTGATACGGGATGTCAAAAGATTTTTTGAGCCTGATAAAATCTAACCGCATTGCAATTCATCAAAATCCCTATTAGGAATCAAAATAATATTAATTATCTAAGGTTAATCGCTGTCCTGCTGATTTAGCAATGATTCCAAATCAGTTATATTAGAAAAATCTAATAGCGCTTCTCCTAAATTTTCTAATTTTTGAGCAGATAATACTTATAAACAAGCTGCTCTTGGCGAAGAGATATTGAGATAGGCGGCTAAAGCAAAACTAGAGTAATCAAACATTTTACATCTAAGAAAAAAAATGCTTCAGATGGTAATAAGTTTTTAGCATAGGCCTAATTGATACGGGATGTCAAAAGATTTTTTGAGCCTGGCGAAATCTAACCGCATTGCAATTCATCAAAATCCCTATTAGGGATTGAAATAATATTAATTATCTCAAGTTAATCGTTAATTGGTAACCGTTCACGGGGGGTAGAAGATTCGCCTAAAAGCTAAATCTCTTGCAGAGCAATAGTTTGTGGCGATTTCTGCTCGCAACTAATCATACCTAAAATATCTAAAAAACAATTTCCAGACCAATGTAGGACTTTTGGCTACTCAAAATAAGCCCGAAAAAATCAAATCTAGCCTAGTTTTCGTATTGATTCCATGTGATTTCACCTGAGTTCGATATAAGAAATTAGCTTGAAAATCTTGTCTGATAAGCTTTCAGACTAAATGATATAGGCGCTTTCTCACAGCGATTATTGAGAATTAAAGGTATTTGTTGAAAATATAATGTTTATTATCATTATAGGAGCCTTGTTAAGAACAAAGACCGAGTGTGTTTTTCAGCGAAAAGCTTTATCCCTAAGGCTTTTAGGCATTTTCTTACGTCGAACTCAGGTGATTTCATGTCGGGCATTTTTTTACCCCCCCCCCTGAACGGTTACGTTAATCGCTTTCCTGCTATTTAACCATGCTTCTAAATCAGACTTGATAAACATCCTCTATAATTCAGACTTTTGACCATGATTAATAACAATGCATACTTGTACCAATTATCTGTGAGGTTGCATAGAAAAGGGGCTTAAGCCCCTTGTTTCACCAAATTTGATTTTGTGCAGTTTTCCAAAGAATTGATATTAGTCCATCAAATGTTGCTGAACTTTTGAGACTAATTCATTTGTCCAGTAGTTGGCAAGTTCGGCATCGGCGGCTTCTACCATCACTCTGATTACTGGTTCTGTACCAGAGGCGCGAACCAAAATTCTGCCGGAATCACCCATTGCAGCTTCAGCAAGTGCGATCGCTTGTTGTAGAGGTTGGCAATCTTTCCATCCCAAACGGCGATCGCGATCCATGACTCGCACGTTCCGCAACAATTGTGGATAGGTCTGGAAGCTCTGATCTACCAATTCCGCTAAGGAAACACCCGCCTCTTTTACCAAAGCTGCTACGTGTAAGGCTGTTAATAAACCATCTCCAGTCACGGCATAATGACGGCAAAGAATATGACCCGATTGTTCGCCGCCGAGCATTCCCCCAGTCCGCAACATTTCGGCTTGCACATATTGATCGCCGACTGCGGTACGAATTAATTTGCCGCCAATTTGTTGCCAAGCTTTCTCAAAACCTAAGTTAGCCATGACAGTAGATACAATTAAGTTATCCGGCAACTGTTGATTTTGTTGTAACTTGCGTCCCCACAGATAGAGAATGTAATCGCCGTTAACTTGCCGTCCTATATTATCTACAGCTAAGACGCGATCGGCATCGCCATCAAAGGCAAAGCCTAAGTCGGCGTTGTGTTCTTGTACTGTTGCTGAAAGAATATCCAAATGGGTGGAACCGCAGTTAACATTAATGCGATCGCCATCCGCTTCGTTATGCAAGCAGATTACCTCTGCTCCCATTTGTGTAAATACTGATGGCGCTAACCCAACTGCTGCTCCCCATGCCAAATCTAAAACAATCTTCATTCCCTGAAGATTTAGCTTACTGTTCAGGGGTTTTTTCAGCGCCTCGCTATAATGCGCCACTAGCTCAAAACGTGAGTAGTGCCGTCCGCAATTACTGACCCTAGCAATAGGTGATATTTTGCCACGCAGTCCGGCTTCAATTTCTGCCTGCAATATTTGCGGCAACTTCCCACCATCCGCACTAAAAATCTTAATGCCATTGTCTTCTGGCGGATTGTGGCTGGCAGAAATCATCACTCCGCCGATAGCATCACTGATGCTGGTGACATAGGCAACGCCAGGAGTGGGACATAATCCCAAATACCAGACCTCTAACCCTGCTGCTGTTAACCCTGCACTCAAAGCCATTGCTAGCATATCGCTGGAGTTTCTAGAGTCCTGTCCGAGAATGACTGGCCCTATTTGAGTAGCATGGTTACGTAAAACAATCCCTGTCCAAAAACCAACTTGTAATGCTAGGGGCGCACTGAGTAATTCTCCGACTCGTCCGCGAATACCATCAGTACCAAATAAGGGATTTGCTGGTAGTGGAATTAAATTCACCGCAAAACTGCTCTCAATTCCTTTGCCCAATCCATCAGCTTCAAAAGCAGAACCGCCAGGAATGCCTGGTGTCCGAGTTATAGATGAAACCATAAGTTTAAACACTCCACACAATCACACTGAAAAATAACACTTAAGACTTTATTCAGCAATTTCGACCTGCTTTTTCTCTTGAAAAATTCATTCTGAGCAAGCTAATATTACGTAATAGTACTTAACTCATACCTTTGTAATTGTAAATTTTTCATAAGTCAGTATTCATTTTTACTGTATGAGTAAAGTCTCCACATTTTATCTAATTATTGCTTTTAATCAAAACATCGGAATCTAAAAGTTCTATTCCTTTAGCATTGTTGCTGTGTAAAAAACTACAAAATAATCTGAGCAGCTTAAAAATTTTTAATATAAATTCTCATCAAATAGTTTTAAAGTAACGGTTTAATGGCTTTTTTAGCCGTTAGTAAATTAAAACTTCGGTAGTTGACTTTTTAAAGTTGAGAATTTAGCATGAGCAGCAATTTAGCAACCAAATTACGTGTAGGCACTAAAAAAGCCCACACAATGGCAGAAAATGTAGGTTTTGTCAAATGCTTTTTAAGAGGAGTAGTCGAAAAAAACTCTTACCGAAAACTAGTTGCTAACTTCTACTTCGTTTACTCAGCGATGGAAGAAGAGATGGAAAAGCACCATCAGCACCCAATTCTTTCTAAAATTAACTTTCCCCAACTAAACCGCAAACATACCCTAGAGCAAGACTTGGGTTATTACTTCGGGGCTAATTGGAGAGAGCAAATTCAACTATCTCCCGCAGGTAAAGCTTATGTAGAGCGCATCCGAGAAATATCTGAAACAGCACCAGAACTGTTGATCGCCCATTCATATACTCGTTACCTGGGTGACTTATCTGGGGGACAGATTCTCAAAAATATTGCTGTAACAGCGATGAATTTGTCTGATGGGCAAGGAACAGCCTTTTATGAGTTTCCAGAGATTTCCGATGAGAAGGCATTCAAAGCGAAATATCGTCAGACTTTGGATGAACTACCTCTTGATGATGCTACCAGCGATCGCATCGTTGATGAAGCTAACGCCGCCTTTGGTACGAACATGAAGATGTTCCAGGAATTAGAAGGTAATTTAATCAAGGCGATCGGTGTAATGCTGTACAACAGCCTGACACGCCGTCGTACACGCGGTAGTACTGAACTCGCTACTGCTGAATAAGCTAATGTGCGACACAGAGAGCCGACGATTAGCTTAATTTCAAGAGTGTTAAAAGCGCTCAATACATTTAGGGGCGATCGCCTTGTGATTGTTTTGGATTCATCAAAGCAAATATAAGGAGATTGCCCCTCAATTATGTTTAATTATTTTTGAATTTAGAGCGGAGAGACATGACTCTGAATGACAAACTAACTTTTGAACAAGATATCATTGCGACTGACTGCGCCTAGCTGGGGTAAAGAGTTTATGGCTGAGTGGGGAGTGAGGGTAGCAGGAACAATTGGCGGTAGTTGTAATTGTTTTACAACACTTTGCAACAGTTGATCTTGTCCAGTACGGAAACCGCCGACATTTGTCCCCCGGTTGATAATCGCAAACCAAACCAAACCGCGTGAGCGTGTCGGCATCACTCCCGCCAAAGCGCTTACATCCCGGAGAGTACCAGTTTTAATTACAGTCGCGGCGGGAATGTGTCTAGAGTGTAGTGTTCCTCGACGATCAAACCCAGACATCGGGAACAAGTCAGCTAAATTCAATTGATGGGTAGATGCCTCGCCTTGAATAGCCATTAGCATTGCACAAGCAGCTCTAGGGGAAATACGATTTTCTGGCCCCAGTCCAGAACCATTGATTAACTGGATTTCCATTTGCGGCACCTTAGCAAGGTGAGCAGCAGTTGATTGTACTACAGCAGATCCCCCCACTGAGTCTGCCAGCATCTCTGCCATCTCGTTGTTACTGTAAACATTCATTTCCTTGATTAGTTGCTTCAAGGGTAACGAGCGATGACGTAGTAACAAGATTTGTTGAGGATTTGGTTGCACCGCAAATTTGATTGCACCTGCAATCACGACTTTCGGCTTGGGTGTTCCCTTGGGCATGATTGAGTGGATATAAACAGCAGGGCGACCCCAAGTTGCATAATTTAGTGTTTGCTTGAGTATTAAACCTGCTAGCATCGGCTGACGTTGGAAATTCATGGCAAAATTGCCAGTAATGATCAAATTTCCCTTGATCTGCTTAATGCCCATTTTATTGAGAGTATTACCAAGTGCGATCGCTTCTTCCCAAACAAACAAAGGATCGCCACCGCCAGTAATCACCAAATCACCCTGCACAACTCCTTTGACAACTGGCCCAGTGACACTTACTAAAGTGTCAAATTGATAATTTGGCCCCCAAGTTTTCAAAGCAACTAATGAAGTAGCAATTTTGGTTAAAGAGGCAGCCGGCAGAGGTGTCGTACCTTGGTGATTTGCCATCAGCATCGGCCCCGACTGCATCCAAATTCCCTGACTCTCAGCCAGATTTTGCGCCACCAATTTTGAGGTTATGAGTTTTTTCAGATAGGTCTGCACAGTCGTCGCCCCAGCTGGATTGGGATCAGGGGCAAGAACCAAGCCAGGGCTACTTTGCCAAGTCAAAGCATCCAGCGCATCCTGAGGCTTGAACTGTACCCCAGCCATTTCCAGCCAGAGCGTAACCAAACCTGAACCCAATAATTCCAGCATATTTTATTCCTCTATGTCTGTTTAGGATGTTTTATATTATTTCCTGTGCCAATATACACGCTTTTTTATGCTCATCAGCATTGAGTTTCAATAACTGGTGTATTTAAATTGGGTTTTTTAGGGAGATCCCCCCAACCCCCCTTAAAAAGGGGGGCTAATAATCGCTCTATTTCCCCCTTAAAAAGGAAGGCTAATAATCGCTCTATTTCCCCCTTTTTAAGGGGGACTAAGGGGGATCATAACTTGTACACCGTTAACCAAACCGTATTGCTAATGAAGCTGGTACGATTCGACTGTGGCCTGCTACCTATTGGAGATGATTGGAAGTTTGTTGCGATCGCCTAACCATTTCTTGCTTCTCGTCCTTTGAGTCCTTGGCGGTTCGTTAAAAAAGTTGACTTATTGTATTTATTGGGGTGCGGGTGGAAAAATCCACCCCTAAACCCTACTTTCTTTCTGGATGCGCTGCATCCTCTGGTGAAGGAGTACCCATCTGGTTAATTGTGGCAATCATCTGATACAAGCGCCCCAAGTCGCGTTGATTGAAGTACAAAAGCAAGCGGGGTAGTCCAACAGTTTCATCTTGGGCTTCTTGAGGTAATGCCTGACTTTTTTCAATGCGTCCTTGAATAATAATGTCGCTAAAATCAGCATTGAGTCGCTCTACCAGAGCTTCTGATATATCTGTCTTCAGGCGGATGACTAACTTATTGCTTACATATCGACAGGAATGATAAACCTGGTAAAAACGAGTAATGGCATCACAAGCCACATCCAGGTTATCTGTCACTGTGTAAAGGCTAGGGTCTTCAGGACTGACAAGACCTTTCTGCACGAGTTGCTGATCAATGTATTCGCTCCAAGACCGCCAGTAGTCACCACCAGGGTGATCAATTAAAACTAGAGGTACTGGGCCGAATTTACCAGTCTGGCTTAATGTCATACATTCAAAAGCTTCATCTTGAGTGCCAAAGCCTCCAGCAAACAAGGCTACAGCATCACTTTCTTTGAGGAGAAACAGCTTGCGGGTAAAGAAATATTTAAAGTGAATGAGCTTAGGATCACCTTCTATAAATGGGTTTGCTTCCTGCTCAAAGGGTAACTGAATGTTTAATCCAAAGGAATTTTCTCGCCCCGCGCCTTCGTGACCCGCCTGCATGATTCCACCGCCACCGCCGGTCATTACCATAAATCCTAATTGAGAAACAGCGCGAGCAAACTCAACCGCCATTTGGTACTCTGGGGTATCTGGCGCTAGGCGAGCCGAACCGAAGATGGTGACTTTGCGAACGTGTCGGTAATCATAAAAAAGCTGGAAACCGCGCTCCATATCTATTAATGAAGCTGACAAGATTTTCCAATCGAGACGCTCAATTTCGGTATCAGCTAGACGAACAATAGTAGCAAGTGCTTGCTGAATAAGTTGCCGATTTTTTAATGTCGGTAAGCGAGTAATCAATTCAGCGATATCCGCCTGTAAAGACTCTAATGTGTCAAACGACGCAGATGAGGTCATGATAACTGCCGCAACAATGGCATTATATTTTACGTGAATGACTCACACTCTAGCAAGCGGGATATAGCCCTCTAATGTGCAGTTAGCACCCTCAGAACGGGTTTTGAGGTATTATTGCTCATTACTCAAGCTAATATCACCATTTTTCGTGTTCAAAGCTCGGACGTTCGTGTTCAAAGCTCGGCTTTTCGTGTTCAAAGCTCGGACGTTCGTGTTCAAAGCTCGGACGTTCGTGTTCAAAGCTCGGACGTTCATGCTCAAAGCTCGGACGTTCGTGTTCAAAGCTCGGTCGTTCGTGTTCAAAGCTCGGACTTTCGTGTTCAAAGCTCGGCCGTTCATGCTCAAAGCTCGGTCATTTGTGTTCAAAGCTCGGCCGTTCGTGTTCAAAGCTCGGCCGTTTGTGTTCGGAACTCGGAAGTTACAGTTATATAAGGATTCAGACAGATATTGATTACACAACGTCATTGCGAATTAAGCGATCGCGGTAGCGTCTCGTAGAGAATCGCAATGACGGTAAATATTTTTGTCTACCTACTTAGCGATTCTCCCCTGCTCCTTTGCTTCCACCTCTTCTTAACTCAGCCCCAACTGTTGCTTTAAGGCTTCTGGCACATTCCTCGCTGTATCCAGCCCTTGCACATTCTCCCAGTTTGTATTTTCATCCCAGCGGATATCTCCAAGAACTTCATCGCTGAGGTATGCACGGCTGAGGTTTGCGCGGCTGAGGTCTGCGCCTCTAAGATTTGCGCCTCTAAGGTTTGCGCGGCTGAGGTCTGCGCGGCTAAGGTCTGCTCGGCTGAGGTTTGCGCGGCTGAGGTCTGCGCGGCTAAGGTATGCGCGGCTGAGGTTTGCGTCGTTGAGGTTTACGTAGCTGAGGTTTGTGTCGCTGAGGTTTGCGTGGCTGAGGTATGCACGGCTAAGGTTTGCGTAGCTAAGTAATTGCCCAACTACACTATTAAAACTTTCAAACCGAATGCAATTACTGTAATTGATGATGAAATGCACTTGGGCTGTCCAAGAATTTTCTCTTGGTTCACCAGATGGATAGAAGATAATTTGTTTTTTGAGATCATCTCGCCCTTGAACATAGCGGTGCAACTTCAAAAGCAAAATCATCACATTCAACCCAGCATAAATATCTACCTGAAGCTGGCCTAACTCTTGAATTCCATACTTTTGCAACTGTCGCAGCTTTTTTTGGGGCAAAGTCTCTTCCGCAGAGTCAATAAATTTCCCCTTACACCAGTTAACGTAAAACTTTTCTAAGCGTTTAAATAACTGCTCCCAAGGAAAATCCTGATTTTCAGTCAGCAACCCCATCAAATATTCCACAATTTCTGATGTGAGTCTGCCAAAACCCAGCAAATCATAAATTTGCCAATTCATTTCGGCTTCGGGAATAACTAATTGTCTTCCGTCTTCTGCATCGTAGTATTGTGTCCAAGCTTTCAAGCGTAGTTTTAGGCGTTCAGCAAAGAGAAATTCGCCAAAACTCTTATGAAAAAACTCAACCCCACCCTCTTGTTTATCCGCAGGACGAATGTAAAAAGCAGCTAAAGCAGTTTTGAGAGCTTCGTTACCCAATTTTTCTCTAGCTTTTTCAATAAAAGCTTTTGCTGCTTCGTCGTCTTGTAAACGTGCCTCTAACATTGACATAGAAGCAAATTCGCCTCCCGACTGCACAACACAAACAGCCGCTTCTGTGAGAATACGTTTTAAATCTTCGGGTTTTTGTTGGGTTAACTCAATATTTAAATTAGTCCCATCCGCTTGCGATCGCTGTTTTGTCAGTACCCAGTTTAAAGCTTCCTGGTAAATTACAATTTTGGCTGTGCGTTGGCTGGCTTGCTCTAATTTATCAATTGCCAATTTCCCATCTCGATACATTGCCGCTAACAAATAAAGTAAGAGCGGCTCTTGGGCTAACTTTTTCACCTCAGATGGACACCTATCACCTTGTAAAAACTCCCCAAAGGCTGCGGTCTTTCCTTTATTGGCTGGTAATTCTTCCCACCTATCCAACCATTTGTGTTGGAGTTCTCCATCCATTTCAACAATTTCCACCCGCTCTAAATTGCGAGGCAAGTGAGGGATACCCTGTAAAGACATCGACCTACCAGTGATTATCACCCGATGTCCCATTTCACGGTAACTTTTACACTCCTGCTGAAATCCAGAGACTTGTTTGATAAACGCTTCTAGGTTGACGTTACTTCTAGCCTCAATATGCAATTCATCAAACCCATCAAGGATAAACAAGAAATGGGTATTTTTATTTGTTAACCAGTTTTTATCGTTTTGAATAAAACTAATTTTCAGTTCTGCTTCTAAAGTGTTTTCTAAACGCGATTCAAAGGAGTCTAGATCCCGTAAACGAATCAAAATCGGTGTCCAAATGGGATGCAAATGCTGCCGCACCCAATCAGAAAACATCCGACAGAAGACACTTTTACCACGTCCTGGTCCTCCTTGAACAAACATCACTTGGTCTAGGTTCTTTGGATTTAGCAGATTTTCCTTAGCCCATGTTTCTAAATCTAAAGAGTTTGCTTTTTCATCTATCTCACCATTTTTATCTACAGGTTTGGCTTTTAAAGGTACGTAAATATCTTTAAATGAGAAACTCTCGTCAAAAACTAAGTCTAAAGGCTTGCTAGCAATATGAGTTTTTAGGTATTCATCAATGCTAGAGAACTTTTGCTGTTCTTTCTGCCAGTCTCCAAAGGAAGGTTGAATTATATTTTTGATAGCATCGCCTGACTCTATCCAGGCTTTAATGATGTAGCGGTGAGTATTCCAAGCTACTCGTTGCGTCAAAATATTAGCATTAGCGTTGGGGATGTTTGCTGCTGCTAACCGCGCTAATAAAACTTGATTAAATGCTTTCGCTAATTCTGATTCGTGGAAACAGGCTACAACGTTGCTAGCACTTTGATAATCTAATTCAAAATCATTGAGCTTTTGTAGTTGTCTCTTGAGTGCTTCACTATTATTAGGACTTGCATCCCAGTTAATAGATGGATATAAGGATAAAATTTCTTTGACACTTTCCAAATAAGCAGCTTGACTAACTATAAATACACAGTCTTCTAGAGAAGGATCTTGTTTAGTTATGTCGCGGGAAAACTTCAGCAAGGCAATTCCAAGTGGCACGAATGGCAAACCCGCACCCACTACCTGCGCTAAGGGTGAACACAACACATCTAACAATGAAGATGAATTTTGTAACAGAGGTTTCAATAGTTCTAGGCTGGCACCTTGTTCTTTAAAGGTGTTTGCGGCTTCTAAAACTGCTTTACCAGTCTCAACTGTGGTGTTTAAACTCTCTCCGACTGAAAAGGATTGCCGAAACTTCTGCCAGGTTTGCGATAAACGCTTGTTCATTCGCTGGAACTCGTGTAATTACTGGTTATTTAGAGTTTAGTGCAAAACTTGGGGTTGATGGGTGCAGGAAGAATGACAAACCGCAGAGGGCATGGAGGGAGAGAAAGGCGATGCGATCGCATTGTAAATTATATATTTGCCCTAAATGTGGTCTTTGGCATCTCTTGTAACCTTGTACCCCTCATATAATTTCTCAGCAGATGTTAGACTTGAAATAAATATGTTGACATTTATGTGTCCGTTGTTACATTTGAATTACTGCGTTGATAATTATGAAAAGTGTCAGCTTAAAAATTATTTCAAAAATGAAATAATTTTCATTCTTTGGCTAATTTGTTATACTTTTATTCCAAGATATTTCTTAGTCAAATGTAAAAATAATACTTATTGTTTTTTAGAAACGCAATTGTTAGGAAAAATCCTATAGAAAAACAACGCCACAAAGCTGAAAAATAACAACTAAAATTGAAGTTTAAAGTTTGCGGCTTGAGATAAAGCAGCGAAGATAATTGGCAGAAGGCAAGCTACATAACTTTGTAAAAGTTAAAAATTAATTACGTAATAGTTATCGGGGATGGATAAAATGAACAAATTAAGCTTTTATATGATTTTGTTACATGGTTTATTTTTGGGAATAACATCGGCTAGCGCCAAGGCAGTGTCTATTACTAGAGTTGATACAGAGTTGTCTGCCAACCATAAAGCTGTGGTGACAGCTATAAGTGGAAATAAATCTAATAGTCAGTTAACGGCAGAAACTTCTTTAACTCAAATCTCAGCATTATCACCAGAAAATGTCAATATCCGCCAGAAACAGAGGCTACCGTTAGGGCAAGTTTGGGTAGTTAATCCAGATAAACACGCCCAGCCTCAACCGTTTATTTGGGTAGTAAAAGATCCTAAAAAAGCAGGACAGCAACCATTTTTGCAAGTTGCCAAACCCCCAGAAAAACCTGATAAAAAGCCTAATTCTAGCAAACCACCAACAACAAAGGATGACTTAGAACTAGAACCGTTTGATGAAGTGGTGAAAAACACTCAAAAGTCAGGGGGACTGTTCACTCTTTATCGCAATAAAGAAAAGAATAAAATTTATCTAGAAATTAAGCCAGAGCAACTTAATAAAAATTACCTAGCCACGGCAACGCTAGAATCAGGCATTGGCGAACGGGGTATTTACAGTGGTATGCCTCTGCAAGATTTTTTGTTTTATTTCGAGCGGGTGAATGATAAAGTAAACTTTGTGATCCGTAATGTTAATTTTCGCACTCGTGAGGGAGATCCTCAAGCGCGATCGCGCCAGCGATCGTTTAGTGACTCTGTTCTCTACACAATTTCCCTTAAAAGCATTCATCCAGAACGCAAAACTCTTCTCATCGACTTGGGAGATTTGTTACTCACAGACTTGGCTGGCTTATCTGTAAGTTTAGGAATACCAGGAGGCACAGACCAGTCATATTTTGGTACAGCTAAAGCCTTTCCCCAAAACTTAGAGATTGAGTCAGTTTTAAATTTCTCCGGTGGCGGTGGGAGTGAGAGTGAAGTGCCAAGCTTTGGGTCACTACCTGACACCCGTGGCTTTACCCTACGCGTCCACTACAGTCTCTCCCAACTACCCGACAAAGATTATCGATCGCGCCTTGCTGACGATCGCATCGGCTATTTTATCACCGCCTACCAAGATTTATCCAAAGACGATCGCGGTGATTCTTTTGTCCGCTACATCAACCGCTGGCGTTTGGAAAAACAAGACCCGAAAGCAGTAATTTCTTCACCCAAAAAACCAATTGTCTTCTGGATTGATAATGCTGTGCCCTTAGAGTACCGCGATGCGATGAAAGAAGGCGTTTTGATGTGGAACAAAGCCTTTCTCAAAGCTGGATTCAAAGATGCAATTGAAGTCCGCCAAATGCCAGATGATGCCACATGGGACCCAGCAGATATTCGTTACAACACGATTCGCTGGATCAACACAGTCGATGGTTATTTTGCGATGGGGCCATCCCGCGTTAACCCCTTGACTGGAGAAATTTTGGATGCAGACATTATCGTAGATGCCAGCTTTGTGCGGGCACTCAAGAATGAGTATCGCCAAATCGTCCAACCCAACCAAACCCAAAATCGCACTCAAAATCGCACTACTTTATCAGCTTTGATGCAAAATCGTTTACTTTGCGCCAATGGTTTAGATGCGAAAAACAACGGTGTACCCCAGCAGATGCAAGTACAACAGAAGTTGTTGAGTCGTTTATCAAAAATGGCAGGTGAGTACGATTTATGCTATGGCATGGAAGCTGCTAACCAATTTGCCTTTGGTTCACTGGCAATGTCACTGCTGCCAGATACCATAGCCACTCCTGACCAGATTAAAGAATATATTAATCAATATTTACGTTTAATCATCGCTCACGAAGTTGGGCATACTCTTGGTTTACGCCATAACTTCCGTGGTAGTACAATGCTACCACCAGAGGAAATGAATAATACGGAAATTACCAAAACTAAAGGTCTGACAACTTCCGTAATGGACTATATTCCCCCAAATATTGCCCCTCAAGGTACAAAACAGGGAGATTATTTTCCCAGCATGGTGGGGGTTTACGATGAATGGGCGATTAAGTACGGTTACATACAAATTCAGACATCAACTCCCATAGCAGAAAAGCCTATATTAGAGGAAATTGCTGCACAATCCTACAAGCCAGAGTTGAGTTATTCCACAGATGAAGATATTTATGACCTTGACCCAACTGCCAATGCTTGGGATAACAGTAGCAATGTGCTGCTTTATTCACAGTGGCAATTGAATAATTCACGGGTGATGTGGGAACGTCTCGATAAAGGTTTCCCATTGGCTGGTGATAGTTACAGCGATGTGAGCGAACGTTTTAGCACAGTCTTGGGTAACTATTTCCAGCAAATATATTACACCACAAAATATATTGGGGGACAATCTTTCTATCGCATCCGCCCTGGCGAGATAGCCTCCGATAACGTCTCTGGAGTCGGTCAAAAACGATTACCATTTGAACCAGTACCAGTTGAACAACAACGGGAGGCTTTAGAAACGCTGCAAAAATATGTGTTTGCAGAAGATGCCCTGAGTTTTTCACCAGAATTACTGAATAAATTAGCACCTTCTCGTTGGCGACATTGGGGTAGTTATCCTCGAGTTGGTCGTTTGGATTATCCCATTCATGACTTAGTGCTACTTATGCAAGGTTCTGTGTTGCGGGATTTATTCTCAGGCGATCGCCTCTCTCGCCTCAAAGATATTGAACTCAAAACAAAGCCCGAAAATGCACTGACTCTACCTGAACTATTTGAAACTTTGCAATCAGGAATCTGGACAGAAGTAATCCAACCAAAAGGGAAACCGATGAAGATTGGCAGTTTACGGCGAGGCTTGCAGCGCCAATATCTGGACATTTTGACTGGTATGGTATTGCGAAAAGAATATGTTCCTGAAGATGCTCGTACTATAGCTTGGTATAAACTCAAACAACTAGATGAAAAACTTAAGGGGGTTAATTCTGAGGATGAATACACCAAAGCGCACTTACTAGAAACGCGCGATCGCATCGAGAAAGTCTTGAATGCTCCGTTGCAAGGAAATTAAATAAGTTGTAGAGACGCGATTAATCGCGTCTCTTTGGCAAAATATATTCATCATGCCTACACAGGCTGAAAAAACAGTTTATGTCAGCTAGAGATAAATTTCACAATGTTGTGAAATCGGCATTACAAAAAGACGGGTGGCGAATTACTCATGATCCTTTGCTAATTCGCATAGAAAATATTACCGATATGTACATTGATTTAGGTGCAGAGAGAATTATTGCAGCAGAAAGAGAGGGACAAGTAATAGCAGTTGAAGTGAAAAGTTTTATCGGCACTTCAACTATTTCTGAGTTTCATACTGCGGTGGGACAGTTTATTAATTATCGATATGCCTTAGAAGAGATAGATTCAGAGCGAGTTTTATATTTGGCAGTGCCCTTAAACACTTATAACGATTTTTTAAATAAACCATTTATTAAAAGTATTATCCAGCGCAGTCAAATCAATCTGATAGTTTATGATGTGGAAACGGAGGAAATTATTCGATGGCAGATTTAGATAAATATCGAAACTGTATTCGTCAATTACTTACAGAATATGCTCAACGTGCCTCCTCTAATAATGAAATTGAAGCTCAAACAATTTTTGATGGAGAACAAGACCATTATCAACTGATATATATTGGTTGGCAAAATAGACGTAGGGTTTTTGGGCCTGTGATGCATTTTGATATCAGAAACGGCAAAATTTGGATTCAGTGGAATGGTACAGAAGAGGATGTCGGTGAGCAGCTGGTGGCAATGGGAGTAGCAAAACAAGATATTGTCGTTGGATTTCACCCGCCTTACATCCGGCAGTATACAGATTACGCTGTGGGATAAAGGCACGAAAAAGCTAATCACATTACAAAACTTGCAAAAACAGGCGCTACAATTATCGACTAGCGTAGGCGTAGCCCGCCGCAGACATCGCTGGCAATTAGTCCAAACCTTGCTGGAATCTTTACAGCAGGAAACCCGCGCATTACAAAATAAAGGTAACTTATTATCCCGATTGCGGGGGATTGCAAAAAGACCACTGGCTACCTAATACTCCAACAGTTTGTCATATTTTGCGTGTGACCCAATCCAAAACCACACAAAATCATCATCCTGCTCCACAGCTAGCGCACGATAGTGTAAACCCACTCGTACTGACCAAAAACGTCCTACTTTCTTAAAATGCAGTGATGGGTAGCGAGGGTCTTGCTTTAGTAACTCGTAGCATCGATCTGCAAATTCTTGAACATCACTTGGCAACTGTCGATAGCAATACCAAAAATTTGGGCTTGCTCGGTGTCTCACAGTTCAGTACAATTTCCTGCTCTCAAATCTTGCAACGCTTTCTCAGCCAGAGCATCAAGCCGACCCGCAGCTACATCTGCCTCAAGCTGTTGATCCCATACAGCCGCATCGAATTCTGCAAACCAGACGCGGAAAGCAGCAAGCTCCTCCGGTGAAAGTTGACTGACAGCAGACTCAATATCATGTAGGGTACTTATATTCATGAACATCAAGCTCTTTACTCAACTAGTTTAAATATACAACTACTAGTAAATAAACTCATCCATATTAGCCAAGCAAATGCTCTGATTTATAAAGTATTTGTCTGTCTAGTGTAGAGCATGAGTTAGAGCTTAAAAACTATTCCAGATACTTAACTATTCCAGATACTTATAATCACCCAAAATAAGACAGTAATTATTGAGCCAGAATGCAAAACCAATACCTGAAATCATTAACCAAGATGCCTAATTAATACCGAAAAATTGCAGTATTACTGCTAAAAGCACGAGTATCATACCAAGAAGAAATGATGTCATAACTATCTTTAAACTCATTGCTAATGCTGCCCTAAGAATAAGTTGCTTGTTGAAGAAAGGATATAAAGCTTAAATCGTAATTATCTAAAAATTTTCTATATAATATTAGTCTAAACAGTTCATTATTTTGTAGCTTTAGCATAAAATGAGGTAGCAGATAATAAAATTTACCTCTGCTACCTCTGTTTTTTCCTAACTACTTAACGCCTTTAAGAACCGTTGCAAACTCTTAAACACGCTCGGCTTTCTCGCAGGTGCAGCGTCTGTTGTTGTTTGCGGTTGTCCCTTCATAAGAATCAGATCCAACTCATCACCAGATGGTTTTGTCGGTAATTCGGCAATTTTTTGATATTCGCCGCCGATTTCTAGCCAAACTTCCCACTGTCCTGGGTAGCAGCGACGTAGCGCACTTTGATCGTCTATGGGACGCAGGTAATAACAGGATTCAATGGTATTGGTGAAACGTTCACGAGTTTTTCTTGCTGCATAACCAATGCCCACAACCCCAGAATCTTCTAAACGGGGATTTAACAAAACTAAAGGGCGATCGCCTATTTCTTGACACAACTTTTCCACCTGCGGTACTTCTACGGAAGTGGGGGCAATGAATAAGAAAATTTCATCCTCTGGCTGAATTTTTGTCTGCAAGGAAGCAGCCCTTCCCGTACCGATATCTAAAATTTGAAATGGTGCGTCAGCCCAATTGCGGCGGGCTAAAGCCGCAGCACCAGCGTCAGCAAAGAAAATCTTCAAGCGGGAATCATAATCCGTAAACAAGGGCAAAAATTGTTCCGCCACAGGCATAAACTTGAGTTCTGGAAACAGTAACTCAACTTGTATGCGAGTACAGCCATCTGCAAGGGCAGTTTGGACAGCTGTACGAGATTGGGCGATCGCATCTTCAAGACTATTTGGAAGTTCACTCATAATCTGCATGGCGCTCTAGTGTCTACTCCCATTGTTTCAGCATTGGCTCTTAATTAGGACTTATGCAAAGGAGTTTGATTTTTGAAATACACGTAGGGTGTGTTGGCGAGTGGCTAGTGCGGGCTGCAATTGTCTTGTCTACCAATGTCAAATCTCAATGCCCGTACCAGCCAAGCGTAGCGTTCCCCAATTGCGTCAATGTTCCCAATCCCTGTTTGTTGTTAACGATCGCTTGACTTTTAAGACAGTCGCTACAAATTTTTTTGCAACTAATCTTCTTGTCGCAATTCCAGATTTGTTAAAGGATGCAAATAATCAATTATTTCTTGTTAGAGTTACGAGTAAAAATAGTTCAGGACTTACGCAGCTGGCATATTATTTTCAGTTTTAACTACAAAAAAGGGTATCTTTTTCTCCTCGCACTGTTAACCGATCAGGCGTAACACCATCAGAGAGCGATCTGTAACTGGCACACTTTGAGAACCTGAAACTAATTTTCCTCTATCTAAAAACCTAGGTTCATTAGTGTCAATTACTATCTCCCATACCTTTTCTTTAAATTCATTAGGTAAAGCAAACTCAATTAACTCGTAGTGAGCGTTAAAAAATATTAGAAAACTTTCATCAATAATCCGCTCACCACGATCCCCTGGAGTAGCAATTCCCTGCCCATTCAAAAAAATCTCCATTACTTTGGCATAACTAACTAGCCATTGCGTCTCAGTCATTCCACTGCCATCAGAATTAAACCAAGCAATATCATTAATGCCTAAACCGTGAATGGGACGACCTTGAAACCACTTACGTCGTCGGAATACTGGATGCTGATGGCGAAAATTAATGAGTTCACGTGTAAAGTCTAGTAAATCCGAGTTCGCTTTATGCAAATCCCAATGCCGCCAGGAAATCTGATTATCTTGGCAGTAGACATTATTATTTCCCTTTTGACTACAGCCAATTTCATCTCCCTCTAATAGCATTGGGACACCTTGAGATAGCATTAGGGTTGCTAAAAAGTTTCGTCGTTGCCGTTCGCGCAAACGCATTACTTCTGGATCGTCGGTTTCGCCTTCTACACCACAATTCCAGGATCTATTATGGCTTTCACCATCTCTATTGTCTTCCCCGTTTGCATCGTTATGCTTTTCGTTGTAGCTGACTAAATCATTTAACGTGAAACCATCATGAGCAGTTATGAAATTAATACTTGCATTTGGGTTGCGCCCGTTTGTTTGATATAGGTCAGGACTACCAGTAAAACAGTAAGCAAATTGTCCTAAACTATCATCTACACCACGCCAAAAATCTCGTACTGTATCCCGATATCTTCCATTCCACTCAGACCAACGCAGTGGAAAGTTCCCAACTTGATAGCCACCTTCTCCTAAGTCCCAAGGTTCAGCAATTAGCTTTACATCTGCCAAGATTGGGTCTTGATGAATAATATCAAAGAAAGCTGATAGGTTATCTACCTCATATAATTCCCGTGCTAGCGCCGATGCCAAATCAAATCGGAAGCCATCTACATGCATTTCTATTACCCAATAGCGGAGGCTATCCATGATTAACTTCAGAACTTGAGCATGACGCACATTCAGAGAGTTACCACAGCCTGTAAAGTCCATGTAGTAGCGAGGATCATCTTTTACCAAACGGTAATATACAGAATTATCAATACCTCGCAAAGATAGTGTTGGCCCGAAATGATTTCCTTCGCCAGTGTGGTTGTAGACTACATCTAAAATCACTTCAATTCCGGCAAAATGTAATGCTTTAACCATTTGCTTGAATTCAGTGACCTGTTGACCCCCAGTCCCACCAGCACTGTAACTAGAATAGGGAGCAAAATAGTTAATGGAATCGTAGCCCCAGTAATTCTTTAATCCTTTATCTTCTAAGTGTCCCGGATGAGACAGAAAGTGATGTACTGGCATCAACTCAACTGCTGTAATTCCTAATTGCTGTAAGTGTTGAATTGCAGATGGATGCGCCAACCCTGCATAAGTGCCACGCAACTCTTCTGGAATACCTGGATGTAGTTTGGTAAAACCTTTAACGTGAGTTTCATAAATAACAGTTGTATGCCAAGGTGTATTAAGCCGTTTATCATCTTCCCAATCAAAAGATTGATCAACCACAACACACTTGGGCATTATTTTGGCATCATCTATTTCAGAAAAAACTAAGTCTTTTTCTGGAGCGTCTAGAGAGTAGCCAAAGACCGCAGGATCATTACTAAACTCACCATCAATAGCTTTAGCATAAGGGTCAATTAATAGTTTGTTTGGATTAAATCGATGACCTACCTCCGGTGCCCACACCCCATGCACTCTAAATCCATATTTTTGACCTGGGCCAATTCCTGGTAAGTAACCATGCCAAACAAAATTGTTTTTTTCTGCCAAAGGTACACGAATTTCTTCGTCATCGTTATCAAATAAACAAAGCTCTACCCCTGTTGCATTTTCCGAAAATAAAGCAAAGTTCGTTCCTTTCCCATCCCAAGTTGCACCTAAAGGATATACATTACCTGGCCATAAAGTTACATACATAAGTAAATCTTCAATAATTAGTTTTTCAGCAAATAATAAACTTAGATTGTTTTTGGAATAATTAATAATAATTTAGTTGGAACTTAAAGTTACTAATAATTCGTTAAAATCACTAACTTTATAAGTTAGCCTATTAAGTAATATTATTTGCTCTATCATTGGTAATAGAAATATCTATTCCTTAAGTCTGATAAATTGAAGCAGAGGGCAAGAAGTTGGAGGAAAACTGCCCTGTCTGTGACACGCTATGCAATCTGCTTCAATGACTTTTGACTTCCCCCAACGCGAGTAGCGTCTCCAAGAGTTGGGGCTGATGCTGCCAAAGCATTGGATTCCATAACTTTCAAAAATATAGGTAATTAACTTATTTTTAATAGGACTTACGCACTGTACAACTTAATCATGGTATGCATATACGAAAATGGGTCGTTTCAGCCTTTTATTAATCGTTCTTCGATGGTCATCTGTAGGGGTAAAGCACATTGCTCATTGGTGTCAACTTAAGCTAGAAATAG
>NZ_JBGTFY010000145.1:0-35263 GCF_041747015.1 Nostoc sp. | reverse complement strand
TTTCATGGACATTTTTCTGAAAATCTCTCTATCGCCAACGTTGGATGATAATTATCTGTCAAAAAATGATGCTTCGACACAAGTTCTCTATTTAAGTAACGGAATTTTCTCTGATTTTTTTTCAAAATGAGAATTGCTGATTCCTGATGAAGATGTTTTAACTTTTGCAGTCTGTGACAATCGGGTTGTTATCACCCTCAATCGCCAAGATTTTATCCGATTACATAAACGTTTACCAAACCATATGGGTATTATTGTTTGTACTAATGATACTAATAGATATCAAATGGCAACGCGGATTAACGAAGCAATAACTGCATCAGAACCCTTACAAGCAAAACTAATTCGTGTGGTGCGTTCTGCCAATTGAACAAGATTTTGGCGAAAACATCTAAATTTAAGAAATGAATAGGTGTAAACCCAAAGATTATTGAAATTGGTATTAGGCGATTGTGTGGCCGCGATTTCTGATCCCAGGTATATTTGCAAAATCCATCCATAAAAACAAAGTCCACTTACACATTGCAGTGTTTGGTGGACTTGTTAACTATTTTTAGTGGATCCGAGCAGAGTCGAACTGCTGTCCAAATTGGGTATTTACCCCCCGCTCATTCACAGGTTTAGCCTTTCTGACCCTCAAGGCGGGAATCGTTCATTATCCCGAACGTAGGATGCTCTGATTTAATCTTAGCTAGCAAGCCAACCAGAGAACGCTTACTAGAGCATCCGTTGGGGTTTGGTCTTCAGTCCTTAACGGAGTCAAACCGAAGACGCTCGAACCTATAAGAGGCGTTTTTTAGGCAGCTACTAGAGCGTCCTTACGAGCAAAGTTAACGATGTTGTTCGCATTTACTTTTTTTTCGAGCCTTTGATTTCCGAGAGGAGACTCACTCTCGACCTGAATCACAGAGTAGCGTTCGCCAACCTGTCGAAACCGTGACGGACCCATACACTATCAATTATAATACGGGATTTTTGAAATGTGTGATCAGACAAAAAATCTTTGGCTAAAATCAAACTTGACAGGCTACTAGGGTGTCGTCTGTGGTGGATTGGTGGAATTAGGAAATGGCAGTATTGGCACAATTACAGGCTTTGATTTTTCGGCTTGCAGTTGAATTTGGGCTTGGTTGCGCCCATTTATCGCTTGTTGGTAATTAGACTTGTATTTTATTGCTTGATTGTAAGATGCGATCGCATCTTGATAGCGTTTCAAATTTAATAGGGCATTACCTCGGCTATACCAGCTTTCAGAATGGTCTGGTTTATAACGAACTGCCTTATTATAAGATGCGATCGCATCTTCGTATTTCTGCAATATGTATTGTGAATTTCCCAGATTATACCAAAGTTGATAGTCATTTCGCTTAATTGTTGCTGCTTTATTATAAGCTCCTATTGCTTCTTCATAGCGTTGGCTTTGATGCAGCGACCAACCCAGGTTATACCACGCTTCATAATTACCAGGTTTGTATTTAATTACTTGATTAAAAGATTTAATTGCTTCTGGATAACGTTGCAAATTAATCAGTATATTACCTCTTGATAACCAAGCTTGATAATAATTTGGCTGATATTGCACCGCTTTATCATAAGCTGTAACCGCATCTCGATAGCGTTGCAAATTGACTAGCACATTTCCCCAATTGTACCAAGCTTGTTCGTAGTCTGGTTTTAACTCAACGACTTTTTCATAGGCTGCGATCGCTTCTTCATATCGTTTAGAATTCTGTAACGCTAAACCTTTCTTATACCAAGCTTGATAATTATCTGGTTTGAGTTCAATCGCTTTTTCATAAGAGTTAATAGCTTGGTCATATTGGTTTAGATTACTTAAAGCTTCACCTTTAGCATTCCAGACTTCCGAGTTGTCATTATTTAATTGTAAAGCTTTATCAAAAGAAGCGATCGCTTCTTGATATCGCTGTAAACTTCCTAATACAAAGCCTCGTCCGCTCCAAGCTTCAAAATAATCTGGCTGAATTTGAATTGCTTTATCGTATGCCGCTAGTGCTTGTTTGTATTTTTTTAACTCATATAGCGTTTTACCTTGACCATTCCATCCTTGAGCATAATCTGGTCTAATATTAACTGCTTTTTCATATACTGCTAGCGCGTCTTGATAACGTTGCAAATCAAAAAGCGTATTTCCTTGTTTGGATAATTCTATGGCATTATTGGAATTAATGTAATTGAAAATAAATACTGTTCCTATTCCGCTAAGACTAATTAAAAATATTACTAATAAAATTTTACCCAATATACCTTTTTTAGGTTGAGGTTTATTTATCTTCTGTGGTAGAGAAAGAGGAGTTAACGCTATTGTCTGATTGGGTGATTGTGTTAACTCTTTCAGAGCTTGTAATGCTACCGTTGCCGAAGGGTAGCGTTGTCGAAAGTCATAGCACACCATTTTATCTAAGAATTGAGCGAATTCTGGCGTTACCGTGGCTTGATTCTGCCAGATAATTTCATTAGTCTCAGCATCTTTTACTATTTCTTCTGGTGATAACCCAGTCAAAGCTTGAATAGCAATTATTCCCACAGCATAGATATCACTGCTTAATTTTGGTGTACCATGAGCTTGTTCACCAGGGATATATCCAGGTGTACCTATAGCAACAGTAGCGATAGTTTGACCTTGGGGAGTAATCACTTGAGTAGTAATTTGTTTAACTGCACCAAAATCAATTAAGATTAACTTGCCATCTGGG
The DNA here is from genome assembly GCF_041747015.1 of Nostoc sp. Lineage (GTDB taxonomy): Bacteria > Cyanobacteriota > Cyanobacteriia > Cyanobacteriales > Nostocaceae > Nostoc. Next base: position 32,549 of record NZ_JBGTFY010000145.1, on the reverse strand, counting down.
TGTCGTCTGAGGATATTTCGGGGATTAACATCGCGGTGAATTACATTCTGTTGATGGACAAATTCTAAGATAGCCAAAAGTTCTTGTAAAAGCAAAATTACTTGGTCTTGACTTAAGGTTTGACCTGGTGTTAATTCTTGACTCAGGTCATGACCTTCGATCAATTCTTGTACAAGATAAAATTCGGCGTTCTCTTCAAAGTAAGCTAATAGTTGGGGAATGCGATCGTGAGTTCCTAATTTATATAAAACTTGTGCTTCCGTATCAAATAAACGCCTAGCTGTCTCCAAAGTTACTGGGTCGCTTGCTTGAGGCTTAAGTTTCTTGACGACACATTGAGGTGAACTAGGTAATTGCGTATCACAAGCCACAAAGGTTTCACCAAAACCCCCACCTCCCAAGTTACTAATAATTTGGTATCTTCCAACAAGTGTGTTTCCCAGCATCTCGTTTGCCTAGTTAAGTGCGATGCGATCTGATATCAATCTTGCCACAACTTAAGGGAGAATGAGGGAATGGGGAGTAGGGAGTGGTGGAGAAAACTAATAACTAATGACCAATGACTAATGACTAATGACAAATCAATATGATTCCTATTAGTGATAATATTCGTTGTCGGAGTCAGCCGATTATTAATTACTGGCTAATTGGCATTAACATTGCCATATTTTTATGGGAACTTAAACTAGAATTTAGTGGCGAACTGGGCTATTTTGTCAATAGTTGGGGTGTGATTCCAGCGCAGATTAGTGGGGCAATTACAAATGCATTATTCTTCAACAACTCTGCTGCTTGGATAATTGTAATTTGGCGGGCATTTGCACTGCTTTTTGGAATATTTCTGCACGGCAGTTTTAGTCAAATATTAGGAAATCTGCTATTTTTGTGGGTTTTTGGTAAGAGTGTAGAAAATATTCTAGGACACAGACGCTATTTAGGATTTTATCTGGCTAGTGGCGCGATCGCAGGGCTAGTACAAATTCTGGCTGAACCGAGTTTGATAATACCATTGATTGGAGCAAATGGCGCGATCGCAGCTATTTTAGGAGCATATATCATGAAGTTTCCTAAAGCGAAAATTGATACCATTCTGCCGCTAATAATTGTGTATATCCCTATCGAACTTCCAGCATTTTTCTATGTATTTTGGTGGTTTGTGCAACAGTTATTTTATGGTATTGGCAGTTTAAATATTCCCCCTGTTGGTGTAAATCAATCCGGTGTTGTCTTTTGGGGGCAGGTTGTGGGATTATTAATTGGTGCAGCATTCATGAGTCTAAAGAGATAAACTTTCTTTAGGTACTTAGCTATTTTTGGATGGTGGACTAGGTTTAGGATTAGCGATCGTGCGTAAGGTTGTAGAGATGCATGGGAGAAAAGTTCAAGCCGAAAGTCCTGGAGAAGGATCGGGTACAAGCTTTACTGTTAATCTAGGGCTTTCGGTCAAAAGTGAAATGGAAATTGTATCTGCAACTGAGCCAGGATAAAATGCAACCAGCCTGCAATCATCGTAAATTAACTTTCTGACTCGTAAATCAACTTTCTGACTTGTAAACTAACTTTCTGACTTGTAAACTAACTTTCTGACTCGTAAACTAACTTTCTGACTCGTAAACTAACTTTCTGACTCGTAAACTTGTTATTCTCAACAAATTTTAGCAAATCTACCCGGCATTTATCACAAATTAAGTTTTATTGAGGCGATCGCAACCTTAGTTGCTGAATATTCTCTGGTAATGTAATTAAAAAACGCGATCATCTAAGTTCACAACATTACTAACGATGATGGTTATCCTTTAGAGAATCGATCTAAAATTAGTCAATAGTTCTTGTGGATTTAACAACAATCAAATCCTAAACACTATGAAGTTTCCTGAATTAAACACAGGTATCTACCGTTTTGATGAAAATGACTGAGCAAGATGATTCTCAGCAATTGAGTGACCCGACCGATGGAGCAACTACCAAATCGGTCGAGAATTCCTGGACAAATCGCATTGCTGGTGTCTGGAACAATGCGACAACACGCTTAACCCAACTCCTACCTGTAGAACAACTGGCAAAAACGGTTGTTGAATGGTTTAGTGTGAGCGAAACTCAGGTTACAGAGATTTTAGAGAAAGTCCGAGCCGAACTACCAACCACAGAAGCGCTTTTGATTGGTAAACCCCAAGCCGGAAAAAGTTCAATTGTCCGGGGATTAACGGGAGTTTCTGCCGAAATTGTTGGTCTGGGATTTCGTCCCCACACGCAACACACCCAGCGCTATGCCTATCCTTCCAATGATCTGCCGTTACTTATTTTTACTGATACGGTGGGACTGGGTGATGTTAAACAAGATACTCAGGTTATTATTCAGGAGTTAGTTGGCGATTTACAACAGAAAACTCGTTCCGCCAGAATCTTGCTTCTGACTGTCAAAATCAATGATTTTGCAACCGATACGCTCCGACAAATTGCTCAACAGCTACGTCAGCAGTATCCAAACATTCCTTGTCTCTTGGTAGTTACCTGCTTGCATGAAGTTTATCCTCCCGATACCGTCGATCATCCCGCCTATCCCCCAGATTACCCTGAAGTTAACCGCACATTTGTCGCAATGCAGCAAGCCTTTGCAGGAATAAGCGATCGCTCTGTACTAATTGATTTTACCTTAGAAGAAGATAAGTATACTCCGGTATTTTATGGCTTAGAAGCGCTGCGAGATTCCTTAGCAGAATTACTCCCACAAGCAGAAGCTCAGGCAATTTATCAGCTATTGGATCAAGAAGAAGCTGGTAAACAAATTGGCAACCTCTACCGAGATGCTGCACGCCGTTATATTTTGCCATTTTCTATCATGTCTGCAACCCTCGCTGCTGTACCTCTGCCATTTGCTACAATGCCCGTACTCACTGCTTTGCAAGTTTCGATGGTAGGTCTGTTAGGAAAATTATATGGGCAGACACTTACCCCATCTCAGGCGGGGGGTGTTGTGAGTGCGATCGCAGGTGGTTTTTTAGCACAGGCAATTGCACGGGAGTTAATTAAATTTATACCAGGTTTTGGGAGTGCGATCGCAGCCTCTTGGGCAGCTGCTTATACTTGGTCATTAGGGGAAGCAGCCTGCGTTTACTTTGGTGATTTAATGGGGGGTAAAAAACCCGATCAAGAAAAAATTCAGGCTGTAATGCAACAAACGTTTCAGGCGGCGCAAGAACGGTTTAAGGGAATTAAATAATTCGTAATTACTAATTAGTAAATATGTACTATATATTTACCTGTTCACCGTATTCAGCTACCAACTCATTGACAAGTCGGATGCACTCTGGGGTAGGCGCAACTAGAAGAGTTAGCTGAAGCGCTGTTGGATTTCTCCAGTCAAAGTGATTTAGCGAAATCAGCATTCATCTCACACCCACTCTTAGGGGTGTGAGATGAATGCGCGGGAGTGGTGAGATATAGTAATTAATGTATTTTGGCGGTAGCCAAAACAGTTAATTGCTATGTCGAACCATGACCCATATTCATTATATTTCTGCTATAGAAATATGGTATTATCAACAAGTACGAAGAAAGCTGAAAATGCTGCTCGTACACTAGACCTTCTCCCAAAGGGAGACGCTAACGCGAAGAAAATCTAGAATATGGGGTTCCATTCAAGAATAGATATTTTTGCATCGTCTCCGTGAATGGGTAAAATTCTAGCGGTACTAAGGTAAGAACATACTTTTTGTACTTGTACCCTTTCAGGGAAGCAAGCTACAAAATCTGCGCCAGGGCATGATGTGGATTCAAAATAAAGCTCAGTCAATGTCTTCAATGAAGAGTCACTGAGAAGCCTACACTGTATGCTTGCATCAGTGTAGGTATGTCACTGAATTACCTAGTGAATATCTCCCCATCTCAAATCAATTTAGGGGATTAAGCTACCCCTACGCCTTGCCAAGTTCTCATCACGAAGCACTTCTGAGCGCGACAATCGGATCGAGTTTAGCAGCGCGACGTGCTGGAACAACCCCAAAGAATAAACCAATACCGCCAGAAACACCAACAGCCATTGCGATCGCTACAGGAGAAAGACTCGCTTCTAAGGGAGTTAAGGCTCCCACTAACAAAATACCACTGATACCAACCGCAGTCCCAACTAGACCACCGGCTGCTGAAACTATTACTGCCTCAATGATGAATTGTAGCAAAATATCTTGCTCAGTTGCCCCGATCGCTTTCCGCAATCCGATTTCTTGGGTGCGTTCGGTGACGGAGACAAGCATAATATTCATGATGCCAATGCCGCCGACAAACAGCGATATCCCAGCGATCGCTGCTAACATAATTGTCAATGCACCTGTGATTTGACCGACTGTTTGCAACGCATCTTTCTGGGTGCGAAGAGTAAAGTCATCTTCACCATTAATTTTGTGCCGTAGACGCAGCAAATTAGTAATTTGAAATTCTGCTGCATCCACACTCTCGGAATCACGAGCGGCGGCGACGAGATAATCTAAGGCAATACCATAAGGAGAATTCTTTCCTACAAGTCGGTTTGCTGAGGTTGTAATCGGTATTAGGGCAGCTTCATCATAATCTGCACCGACACTAGAACCTTTGGCTATTAACGTGCCAATCACTTGAAAGCTGGTATTTCCAACTCGTAATTGCTGACCGATGGCGTTACTATTACCAAATAGTTTTTCTGCTAAGTCTCCACCTAATACAACAACTTGGTTACTTCGCTTGATGTCTACCTCGCTGAAAAACCGGCCTTTAGCAGTTTCAAATTCCCGCACTGATAGGAAACTAGGAGTTGTGCCAATGATGTTAACATCGGTGTTTTTATTACGGTAGATAACTACCTGTCTTCTGTTTAACTCTGGTGCAACCCCTACTACTGTTGGCACCTGAGAAGCGATCGCATCAGCATCTTGTAATACCAGAGTTTTTGGTACTTCAAAGGAGATACGCTGAGTTTCTCGATTACCTGGAATCACAAACAGCACATTTGGCCCTAACGATTCCAGTTGTTTGTTCACAAACTTTTGCCCACCTTCGCCAATACCAATCATGGCAATCACTGAGGCATTACCAATAACTATACCCAACATAGTGAGGGCGCTACGCAACTTATTTGATAGTAGGGTTTTCCCTGCCATTTGGACACTTTCTAAAAAATTCATATCTTAAATAATTACGAATTATCTTATTCTTTTGCCTTATCGATTTTGTAATCTTTGGGTGGGTTAACAAAAATGCGATCGCCTTCTTTAACTCCCTCTAAAATCTGAGTTTGGTTTTGGATTTGCGCCCCAACGGTAACTTCGCGGAATTGGGGTTTATTATTTTCATCTGGTACAAGTACGCCAGTTTTGCCCTTTTCGGTGACGATTGACACCGTTGGTAATACCAAGGCATTATTGACGCGATCGCCCAAAAAAGTCAGATCCGCATTTAAGCCAGAACGCAGTTTATCTGTACCAGTATCGAGAGCAACCCGCACCTGGAAAGAAGTTACACCTTGTTCTACCACTGCTTCTGGAGCAATCAGGCGTACATGACCTTTAAAAACTTGATCAGGATAGGCATCGGCCACAATTTCCACCTGCTGTCCCGGTTTAATTCTGCCTATATCGGCTTCGGGAACTTGAGCTAATACTTCTAAACCACGGGCTACAGCGACAATTGAACTGGAAGTTGCCGAGGCACTAGCAGAAGCAGAAGTTGTGGGTGTCACAAACGCACCAGGATCGGCATACTTTTGCGTCACAATTCCCGAAAGAGGAGCGCGAATAATCGTCTCATCTAACTGCACTTGCACACCCTTCAATTGCGCCTCAGCAGATGCAACAGCAGCTTGACGCTGGGCAATTTCTTCAGAACGGGTGCCATCTTCCAACAGAACCAATGCTGCTCGTGCTTCGTTAACAGCAGCTTGGCGTTGGTCGATTTCCTCAGTCCGAGTGCCACTTTTGACTAATGAAAATCGTTTTTTAGCTTCTTCTAAATTGGCTCTAGCACTTTTGTCTTCGCTGACGGCTTGATCGAGTAATTGTTTATTTTCTGCTCCCTCTTTATATAAGTATTGGTAACGCTTTACCTGTTCACTGGTGTAATTTGCCCTTGCTTGAGCCGCATCGACTTGCGATTGAGATTGGGCAATCTCTTGGGGACGATTACCAGATCGAGCTGCGGCTAACTGGGCTTGAGATTGTGCTAATCGCGCTCTTGCTTGAGCAATTTCTTGAGGACGACTACCAGCAAGGGCTTCGGCTAGCTGGGCTTGACTTTGCGCTAAGTTAGCTTGATACTGACTTTTTTGGGCTTCAACGCTTGCACTATCCATACGAGCAAGAATTTGCCCTTGTTGGATGCGATCGCCTTGTTCCACATATAATTGCGACAGCACTCCAGGGTTCTTCGGACTAATATTTACGCTTTGAACTGGCACGACTTTGCCACTAGCTGTAATCCGCAGCGTAACGTTTTTCGCTGCAACTGGGACAGTTAATCGAGCAATATCTTCTTTGTTTGTTCCTCGATTAACCAGGGTATAGGTTGTTACTGTACCAACAACCAAGGCACTCCCTGCTATCAGCCCCATCAGCCAGCGGAATGGATACTTAACTTTGCCAATAACTGGAATTTCTATGTGCGTAGCCATATATAAAAGCCTATGAATCCTGCTTTGTGGAAGCAGCTTTTAGTTAGAGGGTAAGTGTACGCCACTTGCTTCTTCTGCTAACAGAGACGCGCATGGGACAAGCCGGGGAACCCTTCTGGCAGTTCCTCTAAGGGGAAACTTTTAGAGGAACTACCTAAGCTAATACCAACGCAGTGGCTCAAAAATACGTAGTTTTTAAAATTTTGGGATTAAATCTTCATTAAATTAGTAAATCAACACTTAGACGCATAATTAGCTTCATAATTGCTTAATCTTACTTCATAATAGGTGTTATGTGTCTGTATGCCTTCACCTGAATGGGTGACTTTAGCCACTAGTGCAAAAAGGCAGGCGGGAAGGAAGCTCATAGTTATTTTTGCCATAGTGCATGGAATTAAAAATGCGACTACGGACATATTCCTACAGACACAGCAAGCCTGTAGGAAATTATAGATGCGATCGCTAGCTCAACGGTTTCTATTAATTCGATTTCTTGGAACAGTGGAAACAGACTACTAAAGTTTTCGCCGCAAAAGCTTACTTTAATGTTTGTATTAATTTCACTCTTTATTGATTTTATTGATCTATTGTGACAGGCGTCTTTGGTGTTAAACTACCATTGGTTTTGGGCTGTGCTGTAGCTTAACTCAACCGATAAGATATGCGATCGCCCTTGGCTTACTGAAAGTAATCATCCTAACAATTCTCCCATGAAAAATCTAGTTATACTATCTGCCACAGCCCTTGCCGCCACATCTGGATTGGTTATTGGGACAATGCAAGCCGCCTCTGCTTTAAGTTGGAACTGGAATTATTCTGGTGCTGGCATAGCGGCAAACGGTACTTTCACCACGAATGATACCCCTAACAATTTGGGTTTTTATCTGATTTATGAACTTACTGGTACACGAAATGGTGAAACAATTACTGGTTTACAAGCTGCCGAGACTCCAATACCGGGAAACGAACCTTTTGATGTTGACAATTTAATCAGTCTTAATATTCAGCAGTTAACGGGTGACGGTTTTGGGTATTCCACCTCTGAGGGAAACTATTCTAGTCCGTTTTTCGCTAGTTTTTTGCCGACACCGGGTTATTTAGAAGTTTTTTCAGTGCCGCCATTGACACCAGGTTTTGAAAATTTGGGGCTAGAAGATAGTGAGTTACCAATTAGTTTTTCTGCAACCATAATCACCGTACCTGAACCCACCTCAATCCTTAGTTTACTTGCCCTCGGTACTGTCGGCGCTGGGTCTGTACTCAAACATAAGAAGCCATCCAAATTGACTGAGAAGAAGCTTGAAAAAATCTCTTAAAAACCATCAATAAAAACTCACAAACCTCTTCATTTACTCTTTTGAAGGGGTTCCTTTTTTTATGCTAATGCAATCCAGGGCTATTTCATTCTCATCTAGCCCGCCTCAAAATGAATTCTGAGTCTAATAGCACTCATTCGTCTAAAGACGACTGAAAAAAGGTTATAGTCCGTTAAAACGGACTTTAGCTATTAGCCTGGAACTTTAGTTTTGGGCGGTTTATGCCTAGAATGAAATAGCCCTGTAATGCAATCAATCCTATGCGATCGCCTGAACAACTGCACCAAACTAAAAACGATAAAACTATTAGATCGGTATGTCTCAAGTTTCGATTGTCATTCCTACTTTAAATGAAGCAACCAACTTAGGGCGGACATTGCGCCAACTGACTTTACTTAATCCACCTGCCAGGGAGGTGATAATAGTAGATGGTGGCAGCGAAGATGAGACAGTAGCGATCGCCAAGCAAGAAGTTGGCGCTGGCTCATTTAATAAAATGTTAAATGTACAACTTCTTTGTTGCAATCAGACTGGGCGTTCTATTCAGATGAACTATGGAGCCTTAGGCGCAACCGGAGACATCCTTTGTTTTCTCCATGCAGATACTTTAGTACCGAATGATTTAATAACCTTGATAGAACAAACCCTAGCAAATCCGACAATTACTTGTGGGGGATTTATTTCCCTGATGGCAGGATCTCAAACAACTCGCTGGGGCATTTCCCTACATAATTATCTAAAGACTTACTATGCACCACTGCTATTTAAACCTCACTTGTTTTTTAAAGGATTACGCCTTTTATTTGGAGATCAGGTAATGTTCTGTCGTCGGACAGACTTTTGGGATTGCGGCGGGTTTGATGAGTCATTACCAATTATGGAAGATGGAGATTTATGCCTGAAATTGGTAAAAAAGGGGCGTATTTTTCTGGTGAACCGCACTGTTCAAACCTGCGATCGCCGGGTGATAAAATGGGGTAGCTGGAAAGCAACGGCAATTTATCTCTACATCGGGATTTTGTGGGGAATTGGCGTTGACGCCAACTATCTTAAGCAGTTTTATCAAGACATTCGCTGATTTAAGATTCAGTCATTATCACGTCTCTAGATGAGGGCTTTAGGCTGATCGGAATTTCTGTGAAATAGGCGACAAGCCTACCTCTTTACATTGGACGACATCCAGATAAAATACTGTGCATATTTACTACTTGTCCAATTACTGCGATCGCAGGCGCACCAAATCCAGTTTGCTCTACCTGCTCAACAATTGTCTTTAGGGTTCCAATCAATTCTTCTTGTTCTGGCCGCGTCCCCCAGCGCACTAAAGCAATTGGTGTTTCTAAATTCAACCCAGCTGTACTTAATTGTTCTACAATGTAAGGCAGATTGTGAATACCCATATAAATCACAATGGTTTCGGAACCGTGAGCGATCGCATTCCAGTTTACTATTGGTCTATATTTACCAGCAGCTTCGTGACCAGTAACAAATGTCACTGATGAACTATATAGCCGATGAGTCAAAGGAATACCTGCATAGGCCGCAGCTGCAATCCCCGATGTGATACCAGGCACAACTTCTACTGGAATACCAGCTTTGACTAATTCTGCCATCTCTTCCCCACCGCGACCAAAAATAAACGGATCGCCACCCTTTAGCCGCACCACAATTGCATTATCCTGCGCTTTATCAATCAGCAATTGAGTTGTTTCTTCTTGCAACAACGAATGTCTCCCTGCACGCTTACCAGCATTAATTTGCTCTGCCTGGGGATTAATCATTGCTAGAATTGCTGGACTCACTAAGGCATCATAGATAACTACATCTGCACATTCTAATAAACCTTTAGCCTTCAAGGTTATTAGTCCTGGATCTCCTGGGCCTGCACCTACCAAATAAACCTTTCCCAAATACTTGTTCTCCTCTTTTTCTGTACGGTTTATCTATCTTAAAACTTACGCACTATACAAATTAACCGTGATGTGAATTAACAAAAATAGCTCGTTTCAGGCTTTTATTAATTATCTTTATGATGCCTACGGCGGTAAACTACGTAAATAGACCATGCTGTAGGGGTTTAGCATTGCTAAACCCTTACGAAAGACGTAGCTTTTAACCATATTCATATTTGGTATTTCTTGTCAATGTCCAAGTTCTATCTCTGTTAAATCCCAAATTAGCTCGGCTAGTTCTGCACTTGCTCCCAGTGGCTTTGCCAATTGGAAATTCACCGCAGAAAATTGTAATTTTAGCTCTTCTATTGAGGCAGCGATCGCATCGGTTATTCCACCAGCGAATAAAAAATATGGCAAAATTGCAATTTCTCGATAACCAGCAGCTACCAACTCTTTCACCCGTGATTCTAAACTAGGAGGCCCAGCCCAATAAGCAGCCACCGCTTCCAAACTCGCCGCGATTGCTTCCACAGTTTCTTGGGAACCTGGGCGACGGCTACCATGAGCTAATAAAATCAATGCTTCTGTTTTTATAGTCGCTATTTGCTTTGCCAACAATTTATCTAAATCTGGGTGAGAGCCTAAATATGGTTGCAACTCAATGATGATATCTTCACCAATAGCCTGTTGTGCTAATGCTACTTCGGCAGGAATATCTGTCATTACATGCATTCCCGGCAGTAGAAATAGCGGTATAATTTTGAGTCTATTCTCGTTTTGAGACACTCCGCAGTTGTAAAAAGCGCTCTTGGCAAATTGTTGAATCTGCTCATGTAAAGGCTGAGAACTCATTTCCAAAGCAGCTATACCAACCAGATGTTCACTATTTGGCAATTTGTTAAATACCAGCTTTGCTAGTTGGTGCATAGCAATTTCTGGGCGGCGATCGCGACTTCCGTGAGATACTAATAGATAGGCAGATGATATTGGCAAAGCTTGAACTCTCTGTTACTATTTTTACTTAATATTAAGCTGGGGCTAACAATAAATACTTGTAATTCATGTTTGTATCCGCATAGCAGCATTTTTACTGCTGTTCTTTACTATTTTTGATAAAATCTTATAACAATTGCATCCACATCACCACACCTGCACCGTAGTTCAAAACATTACTCTTAAGCTATCTCAGTATTCTCTCACGAATGATTCCGCATTGCTATAGATGGGTAAATTAGCTTAAAACTTTGTGATTGTGTCGGAAGAATGATTTAGGATATTACCTTTAGGAGTAGCATTTTCACGTAAGAAACCCAATGCTGAACATTCCTCAACTACTGGCAACTGAAATAAACCTCAAACCCCATCAGGTGCAAAACGCGCTGGAACTTTTGGCGGAGGGTGCAACAATTCCTTTTATTGCACGTTACCGCAAAGAGCGCACCGATGAGATGAATGAAGTGCAACTACGTGAACTGGCTGAGAGATATACTTATTTAACAGAACTGGAAGAACGAAAATCGGTAATTTTGAATGCGATCGCCCAACAAGGTAAACTCACAGATGAACTCAAAGCCAAAATCCTATCCTGTCTACAAAAAACCGAACTTGAAGATTTATACTTACCCTATCGACCAAAGCGACGCACCCGCGCCACCATCGCCAGAGAAAAAGGACTTGAACCACTGGCGGAGTTCATCAAGTCGCTAAATGTCAAAAATGCTGCGACAACTTCAATAGAGGAAGAAGCAGCTAAGTATATTTCTGAGACTAAGGGAGTAAAAACAGCAGAAGAAGCGCTCAAAGGTGCTGCTGACATTTTGGCGGAAGAAGTGGCGGAAAAAGCTGAGTTACGCGCATATATCCGTGAATATCTTTTAGAGGAAGGGGTATTTGTCTCCCGCATCAAAGATGATTATCCTGAAGGTACAACCAAATTTGAGATGTACCGTAACTATCAAATTAGGGTAAAAAATATTGCATCCCACAATATGTTAGCGCTGTGTCGGGGTGAAACTGAGAAAGTATTAAACTTTGAAATTGCTTTTGATGAGGACACGGTACTTTACTATCTTGAGTCGAAAGAAATTAAAACCAAAGTCCAGACAATTCGGGATTTTTATCAGACGATGCTGAAGGATGCCTTCAACCGTTTGATGAAAGTCTCTCTAATGGGAGAGGTAATTTCTGAGAAGAAAGTCTATTCAGATATAGAATCAATCAAGACATTTGAAACTAATCTGCGAGAGTTGCTGCTGTCTGCACCAGCAGGAATGAAACCAACGCTGGCGATAGACCCTGGATTTAGGACTGGGTGTAAGGTTGCAGTCCTCGACCAAACTGGAAAATTTTTGGAATATCAGGCGGTATTTCCCCACCAAGCTGCTGAACAACGACTTAAAGCAGTACAAACTGTCAAAAATCTAATTGAAAAGTACAAAATTGAGTTAATCGCCATTGGTAACGGTACAGCGTCCCGCGAGACAGAGGAGTTTGTGACGCAAGTATTACAAACCATAGAACGCAAACCAGTTAAGGTGATGGTGAATGAGTCAGGCGCATCTATATATTCTGCAAGTATTGTGGCGCTCGAAGAGTTTCCCGATTTAGATATTACCGTGCGCGGTGCGATTAGCATTGGTCGCCGTTTACAAGACCCCTTAGCGGAACTGGTGAAAATCGATCCCAAATCTATTGGTGTGGGACAATATCAGCACGATGTCGATCAAAAGTTGTTAAAAAAGAAATTGGATGACACCGTAGAAAGCTGCGTCAATTACGTCGGCGTAGACTTAAACACCGCCTCCAAAGAACTTCTAACTTCCGTCTCTGGGATTACGGCAACAGTTGCCAATAACATTGTTGCCTATCGCAACCAGCATGGAGCCTTTAAAAATCGCCGACAACTCTTGAAAGTTACGAAATTGGGGCCGAAAGCTTTTGAACAAGCAGCAGGTTTTCTGCGGATTCGCGGTGGTGATAACCCATTAGATAATACAGCAGTGCATCCAGAGAGTTATTCTGTAGTAGAAGCGATCGCATCTGATCTGAATGTGCCATTAAATCAGGTGACACAAATTGCCGAAAAACTCAAAAAGACCAACCTAAAGAAATATGTTACTAGTAGCGTTGGCGAACCTACACTGCGCGATATCCTCAGCGAACTGGAAAAACCAGGTAGAGATCCTCGTGCTGAGTTTAAGTATGCCACCTTCCGAGAAGGAATCAAGGAAATCAAGGACTTAAAAGTGGGAATGGAACTAGAGGGAATCGTGACAAACGTCGCCAACTTCGGTGCGTTTGTCGATATCGGCGTACATCAAGATGGCTTGGTGCATATATCCCAACTTGCTGATAGATTTGTAGATGATCCAAATAAAGTTGTAAAAGTTGGACAAGTTGTCAAAGTGCAGGTGCTAGAAATCAACGAGAAACTAAAGCGGATTAGTTTGTCAATGAAAGCAGTTAAACAATAATTACAAATATAGGACTCATATTTGATTTTTGAACAAACTCAGTACAACTCAAAGAGACTTCTTCCCTACTCCCCACTCCTAGCCTACGCAAATAATTTCAGAAATCAAATCGGATTGCTATAGCAGATGACAGTTTATCAAGTTAGATTGATTAATCCTACACTTGGATTAGATCGCACCGTTCAAATACCAGAGGATCAATATATTCTCGACATCGCCGAAGAAACTGGTATCCGCCTACCATCTGGGTGTAAACAAGGCGAATGTTCTGTGTGTGTCGCCAAACTGATTAGCGGTGAAGTTGATCAAAGTGAGCAAAAGTTTCTCCATCCAAGTGAGATAAAGGCTGGTTATGTTGTTACTTGTATAAGTTACCCCTTGTCTAATTGCACTTTAGAAACCCATCAAGAACAAGTTTTATATAAATCAGCCCTTTACTATCAGCCTGATTCCAGAAAATCTGAGTGATTTTTGCCATATGACATTAAATTAATTTTAAATTTGTCGCGTGTGTTAAACAAATGTAACGCACCCTTAAAAACATTGCATCAAAAAAGAAGTGTTGAATGTTAGAAAAAAAGATAAAAACGATATCAAATCTATAGTCATATCTAGCTAGAAATTATAATAAAGAAGTTAGTATGTTCAGCACAAATTTTCAAGAATAGCTAAATTCCGGCTGAAGGATTTGCCAAAAAATGATTATTCAGTACTGGATACCTTTTTATTTGTCTCCTGTTGGTTGGGTTTTAATAAAAAATATTATCTTTTTTCTGCGAGTGTATTTTAATCATTTCTTCTATTCAACTTATCCTTTTCTTAACCTTACAGTGAAAATATATTTAATGTTAGCTAATCTTTCTCATAACTACTATCGACAGATTTAAATTCGGAATCTAAGTGTTTTACACTATATAGTTGCTAACACAGATTAGTAGTTGACATTCCACTATCATTTCTCACGCTTTCGATAACTCGGAGAACATCGGATTTTTGTAAATATCTTCTCGGAGTTAATAGCGGAATCGGACTTAACGGACTTGACTGAAACTATATGCTTGTAACTCCGAAATTTACCCGTAATTCCGGTTTCTAGAGTGAGAACATGGATTATTTTTCACATAATTTATGCAAGTTAAATAACTTGTAATAAAGCTAAATCCAAATACCCAAAACACATTCTAAATTATGGCAATTGAGAATACACCTGTCCCACAAGTTGAGTTAGTAGGTTTTGCTTCTTTACCTGCTGATACCTTTAGTGATGGGCCTGCTTCTGGTGCGGACATTGCAGCTAATGGCAGAACTGGACCTTTCCCAGGACAGCCAGTACAAGGCTTAAGTGGTGTACAGTTTGCTAACAGTAACTCTTTGTACTTTCTATCAGATAATGGTTACGGTAGCAAAGATAATAGTGAAGACTTTCTACTGCGGATCAATCGTCTAGACCCGAATTTTAAGGGAACAGAGAATGGAGACGGCGGTGTTAAAGTTTTAGATTACATTCAACTGTCTGACCCTGATAATAAGGTTGCTTTTGATATTGTCAATGAAGGAACTAATGACAGATTACTGACTGGTGCAGACTTTGATGTAGAGTCATTTGTTTTTGATAAAGACGGTACAATCTGGGTTGGAGAAGAGTTTGGCCCCTACTTGTTGCATTTTGATGCCACTGGTAAGTTATTAGAAGCTCCCATTGCTACACCTGACTTTTTCAAAACTCTAGATGGAGAAGCACCTAAAGTTCTTGGTCACAGAGGTGCAAGCGGCGATCTTCCAGAGCATACCTTGGAAGCGTACAAAAAGGCAATTGAAGACGGCGCTGATTTTATTGAGCCTGACTTAGTAGTTACAAAAGATGGGATATTAATTGCTCGCCATGAGCCGGCTTTGGCAATTTTGAACGCTGATGGTACTGTCAATTTTGGAAATACAACCACAGACGTTTACGATATTACCAAGTATCCACAATTTGCTGATCGCCAAAAAACAGTAAGTTTAGATGGAAACACAATTACAGGTTGGTTTGCTGAAGACTTCACTTTAGCTGAAATCAAAACATTAGGAGCCATACAGCGTCTATCTTTCCGCGATCAATCCTTCAATGGTCAATTTGAAATTCCCACTCTCGCCGAAATCATCGACTTGGTTAAAGATGTAGAAGCCGAGACAGGTAAAAAGATTGGCATCTACCCTGAAACTAAGCATCCCACCTATTCTGCTGATGAAGCCACCTATTTAGGCACCACAGACAAAATCAACAGAAACATCAGTGAAATCCTAATAGATACACTGAAGGCAGAGAACTTCACTGATCCAAGTCGGATCTTCATCCAGTCCTTTGAAGTCGGTAATCTCAAGGATCTACACGATCGCATTATGCCTAATGCTGGGGTAGATATCCCACTTGTGCAACTTTTAGACGCAGCTGGCATTGAGCTAAATGGTACGCTCATCGAGAGTCAGCCTTATGATTTGAAAGTCAGTGGTGACACTCGCACCTATGGCGACTTGCGAACTCCAGAAGGTTTAGCTGAAGTTGCTACCTATGCTGATGGCATTGGCCCTTGGAAACGGATGATTGTAAGCGTCAGAGGTACTGATGCTAATAATGATGGTTTGGCAGATGATATCAATGGGGACGGCACAGTAAACGAGGCTGACAGAAACCTGTTACCTCCCACGACCTTAGTTCAAGATGCTCATGATGCAGGTTTACAGGTTCACCCCTACACATTCCGCAATGAAGACCTGTTCTTAGCAGCAGATTACCAAGGCAATCCCGAACTAGAATTCCAGCAGTTCTATCAACTAGGGGTAGATGCACTATTCACTGACTTCCCACTTACAGGGGATAAAGTCCGAGATTTCCTGAGTGATCCTCAGAATAACTTAGTGCGATCGCCACAAAATCCCGATGTTCTCTCAGGGGATGCTTTTGCTAACTTGGGTGGCTCTAAAGGTTTTGAAGGTGGTGCAATCAACGCCAGCAAAACCAAGCTCTATATGCTGCTTGAAGGGACAGTTCAGGGTGATGCTGCTGGTGCTTTGCGGATTAACGAATTTGACATTGCTAGCCGTCAGTACACTGATAAGAAACTTTACTACAAACTGGATAATCCCGCATATGCGATCGGAGACTTCACAGTTATTAATGACAACGAGTATTTAGTTGTCGAGCGAGATGGTGGTCAAGGCGCTGCTGCTAAATTCAAACGGATCTACAAAATAGACTTGTCTACAGCAGATTCTAATGGCTATGTAGCTAAAGAAGAAGTTGCAGACTTGTTAAACATCCAAGACCCCAACGACCTCAACGGGGATGGCAAAACAACCTTTGACTTCCCATTTGTCACAATTGAAAATGTCTTGGTTGTTGACAAAAACACCATTTTGGTTGCCAATGACAATAACTATCCCTTCTCCACAGGTCGTCCTGGAAATGATTCTCTAAATCCAGTCATCGACAACAATGAAATTCTGTTGCTGAAGTTGGAGAAGCCCCTTAACCTTGCTGCTGGCTTAGGTCAGCCTCAAGCTGAAGACATTAACTTTGGCTCCAATAACAGTGATAATGTTACCGTTCAACCGAATCAAACCTTACTCACAGGTGACGGAGCGGATTTTGTCGAGGGTACTGAAGGTAACACAATCGTCACCGGAAATGGTGAAGACACGGTGCTTGTCGGTAGTGACTCTTCAGTATCCACAGGAGATGGAAATGATCAAGTCTTTATTGGCGCAAATGGCCCTGCTAGCAACACTAGTGCTGATGGCGGTGCTGGTGATGACGAAGTTACCGTGGTGGAAGCCAACGGTAGCAATAATCTGTTTGGGGCAGCAGGTAATGATACTCTCACAGTAGTTGAAGGTTCTCGCCAATTGTCATTCGGTGGCTCAGGCAATGACACCCTCAAGAGTGAAGGTAGCAATAACCGTCTCTACGGTGGTTCTGGCGATGACAAACTCTTCTCCAGTGTCAATGACTCCCTGTTTGGTGGCGATGGTGATGATGTGCTATTTGCTGGTCAAGAAGGTGGCAACCGCCTCAGTGGTGGTGCTGCTGCTGACCAGTTCTGGATTGCAAATAGCAGTCTACCAACTAGCAAGAACATTGTGACTGATTTTGCGATCGGCGTTGACGTGATTGGGTTGGGCGGTATTGGCGTTACTCAGTTTAGTGCCCTAACCTTGTTGCAACAGGGTAGTGATACTTTGGTGAAAACTGGAAATACTGAGTTGGCTTCATTAGTTGGAATTACATCAACTAGCCTCACAGCAAACGACTTCACTTTCTCTGTTAGTGTTGTGGGTTAGTCTGTTGGCATAGTATTGTCTACAGAAGATAGTTACAGCTAAAGTTAGTAAAGCTGTACAGATTTTTCTAAGGCGAGGTAGTAATACCTCGCCTTTTACATCTATTAGTAACTGCATCTTCAGAATTAAAGGTACTAGAAACGATTGGTTCCCCGCACCTATATCAGGGCTATTTCATTCTAGGCATAAACCGCCCAGAACTAAAGTTCCAGCCTAATAGCTAAAGTCCGTTAAAACGCAATACGGTTCAGTTAGCGCCAAAAACCTTAAGCTGCGTAAATTGGGTTGAGGAACGAAACCCAACATTTAGGCAGGTTTGTTGGGTTTCGCAAAGCCTCAACCCAACCTACGATTCTCCTTAACTGAACCGTATTGATTGATAACTGTCATCTCTGAGTAATGACAGAAAGAATCAGTATTAGTTTCAATATTGGTGTCTAACAAAGAAGATAAAGATAATAGTTAGTGTTATATCTGATCCAAGTTCGAAGTATAATTTAATCTTTCAATAACCTTTAAATAATTATTCGTTAACATTTTTGTGAGTTACTACTATTAGTATTTGTATTTAATTTAAAAGTTGTTAAGTTTTTACTAATTCCTATATAGGACTCATATTTGACTTTTGAACAAACTCAGTACAACTCAAAGAGACTTCTTCCCCACTCCCCACTCCCAGCCTACGCAAATAATTTCAGAAATCAAATCGGATTGCTATATATGTAAAATTAATAGTTTAAAAACAATCTCGTAAAGGTAATTAAAATCAAGGATTTTTAAAAGTTTATTTGAACTTGAACACACGCTTACACATAAATAGTTAAAATGCTCGATAATCAGCATTTTAACTATTAAATGAAGGTTGTGTAAAAGTATATGAAGAAATGAGTCTGCATAAACAAGCTATATTTGGGTAGAACATAGTCATGATTGTTAACGGCACTTCAAATAAAGATGAGTTGTACGCCAATAAAACTGATCAGGTTTTTGGTCTTGATGGCGATGACATTTTAGATGCCTCCGATGGTCAAGGGAATAATTTACTTGATGGTGGTTCTGGCAACGATCGCCTTTTTGGGAATAATAACGACACTTTAAAAGGCGGTGTTGGAAAAGATGAATTATTCGCTTTAGATAGTTCTGGGTTTAACACTCTTGAAGGAGGAGAAGACAACGATCGCATTTTTGTAGTGGAGGGTAGCAATAACAAACTTGACGGTGGATCTGGAGACGATCGCCTCACAGTTTCCGATGGAAGTGGCCATAATACACTATTAGGTGGAACTGGTAATGATTTACTAGATGTCTCTAATGGAACAGGTAATAACAGCCTTGAGGGTAATGAAGGTGATGATGTTCTCATTGGAGGATTAGGTAGCGATCGCTTATTTGGGGGAATTGGTGATGATTCGCTCTTTGCTGGTAAAAAAGGCAGCCAACTCACAGGAGGTACTGGAGAAGACCGCTTTTTCATTGCTAGTGCAGCCGTTCCTGAAGTAGCTATTGAAGTACTTGATTTTACAAAGGGTCAAGATAAAGTTGTAATTACTGGAATTCCTGAAGTTCAGAAATTCCAAGATTTAAAATTAGAGCAAACAGGACTTGATACAGCTATCAAAGTTAATATCAATGGTGAGTTTAAAGAATTTGGCATTTTAAAAAATGTCCAAGCTAATACTCTCACACCATCTGACTTCTATTTTAAAAGTTCAATTTTCTCAATTACTGACGCTTCAGCAATAGAAGGAAATGCCATTACCTTCATTATTACCCGCACAGGAGATGCCCAAGCTGATCAAAGCGTAACTGTATCGACATCTTTGATTGCAGAAGATACCGCCAGTAACACTGATTTCACAACTAAAATCGAGACTCTCACCTTTCAACAGGGAGAAACTCAGAAAACCTTTACAGTTGTGACAACTTCAGATTCCCTGTTTGAAGGTAATGAGACTTTTACAGTCAGTTTGAGCAATCCTACAAACGAGGCAATTATTAATTCTAATAGTAGTACAGCTAAAGGAACTATTACTAATGATGACTCAGTTCCGATAAATTCGGGTGTTACCATCACCGAGACTGGGGATAGCACTAATGTCACCGAAGGCGGTACAACTGACAGTTACTCTGTGGTACTCGCTAGTCAACCAACTGCTGATGTCATTATTACTATTAATAGCGGTAAGCAAATAAAAACCAGTGTTCAGACTCTCACTTTCACTGCACTGAACTGGAATGTGGTGCAAAATGTGACGTTAACAGCAGTAGATGATGCAATAGTAGAAGGCGATGATACTGAGATTATTCAGCATACATTTACAAGTAGCGATGCTAATTATGATGGCATTGCGATCGCTTCTGTGAACGTTAGCATTACTGACAACGATATCCCATTAGCAAAGAGTGTTGATAATGATATCTTCACCATCAAAGGTAAAGATGAAAAAGCAAGACTCTCAGTTGAACTGACAGGAAACGGTTCTAATCAGTTATATGAACTAGGAGTATTTGCTGTAGATGATCAACAAGGAAATATTCAAGGTATCGCTCCCGGTACTGCTGGTTATGCCGAAGCAGCCTTGAATCGAGCCAAGGTAATTTTCTCCTCGCTGAGTAATGTCCCCAATAGCTTTAATGGCGATTTAACCAGCCTGTTAGAATTTACCTCTGGTGAACAACTGAGATTTTACTTGGTACGCAACAGCACCACTGATAATGTCTTAGCTGGACAAACTGCCTTTACAGACGTACTGTTTTCTGACTCGACAAATCTTCAGATTGAAAGCTTAGGCGATGATAGCTTCTCCCTAGCGTGGAAAAGTCAGGATTTGGTAGTCAAAATTCAAGCCACAGAACAACAATTACCTTTGGGAACAGGTTTGCAAGGAAAGCAGCAAGGAGAACTGATCGATTTACGGGGTGTAATAGCTCAGGTAAAAGCTGATTTTGTAGTCAGCAGAGAAGCTGCATTTGACAACTTTGTAGGCTTCTATCAAGTGGCTGATGAGAATGGTGGCATTGATACCAACGGCGATCGCACAGCAGATATTCTCGTCGGGCAGGCGGGTTATACTGAAGCAGCAATTCGTGGACGTGTTACGGGCATTGATCTAACGGTGAACAACCAAGGTACAGCAACTTACACTGATACTTTTGGGAGTGATGCCATTTTTGCACCATTTATTATTATTGATGGTAGACCGGATGCTATCAGCGATCGTAATGTCAATAACGATCCGGCAGTTTACTTCGCATTCTTGGGCGCTAACTCAGATAAAGTAGATCACATTCGCCTGTTAGGGAATAACACCTTTGGCTTTGAAGATTTAGCAAATGGTGGTGACAAAGATTTTAACGATGTCGTTCTGCAAGTTAACCTGACTATCGCCTAGCAAAGTTATATCAAATACCGATTCATTAAGCTGCCCTTTTAGATAACTTTCATAAGACCTCGCGGTATGCGGGAAACTTTGATGGTAAATAGGTCCGCGCTGTAGGGGTTTAGCAATGCTAAACCCTTACGACAGATGCGGTTTTTTGCATTATACATATTTGGTATTTTCTGTCAATGCGTAAGTTCTAGATAGTTTTACTTAAAAAATGAGGGTATTGGCGACTTGTCAAGTTGCCAATACCCTCACATAGATAAATTAAGTTTTTGTAGTAGCCTATAAGTCTAAGTTAGTGCCTGAGCAACTGCTGCCGAAAGTGGCTCGTTTGCTGCTTGCTTCAACAATTCGGCTTTATCGGTCTGTTCCCAAGGCAAATCTAAATCAGTCCGCCCAAAGTGACCGTAAGCCGCGACGTCCTGATAAAAACGTCCGCCTCGTTCACTTGGTAAGTTGCGTAAATTGAAAGTATGGATAATCCCAGCCGGACGCAGTTCAAAGTGTTGCTGAATTAATTCCAGTAAGGTTTCTTCATCCACTTTGCCAGTGCCAAAGGTATCCACTAGAATGCTTGTTGGTCGAGCTACACCAATAGCATAGGATAGTTGGATTTCAACTTTTTCTGCCAACCCAGCAGCGACAATATTTTTCGCCACATAGCGAGCTGCGTAGGCAGCAGAACGGTCTACCTTCGTGGGGTCTTTGCCGGAAAAAGCGCCGCCACCATGCCGTGAATAACCACCGTAAGTGTCAACAATTATTTTCCGTCCTGTCAAACCAGAGTCTCCTTGGGGACCACCAACGACAAATTTGCCGGTAGGGTTGACTAAAAAACGTGTCTCCTGATTAGGCTTAATTTCAATGTCGCCAAAAACAGGTTCGACCACTGCTGACCAGAGGTCTTGTTTAATCTTGGCTTGTACTGCCGCCTCATCCGTGATTTCCCCAATAGTGGCTGTATGCTGGGTGGAAATTAGGATAGTATCAATACCTACCGGGCGTCCGTCTTCGTAAGCTACAGTTACTTGGGTTTTGCCATCAGGACGCAGGTATGGTAGTTCACCCGTTTTGCGGACTGCTGCCAATCGGCGAGCAATGCGGTGGGCGAGACTGATGGGCAAAGGCATCAGTTCTGGTGTCTCGTTGCTGGCAAAACCGAACATTATACCTTGATCTCCCGCGCCAATTTTGTCAAATAGTTCATCACTATCTTGCTGGCGGGTTTCTTGGGCGGTGTTCACGCCTTGGGCAATATCAGGTGATTGTTCGTCTAAAGCTAGCAGAACGCTGGTGCTGTTGGCAGAAAAGCCATTGTCGGCATTGGTATAGCCAATTTCGGCAATTTTTTTGCGGGCGAGATTGACGAAATTCACATTGGCTTTGGTGGTAATTTCACCCGTGATTAGCACTAAACCAGTATTAACTACTACTTCGGCAGCGACACGGCTGCTGGGGTCTTGTGTCAGCAAGGCATCAAGAATGGTATCAGAAATCTGATCGCAGATTTTATCTGGATGACCTTCGGTAACTGACTCAGAGGTAAATAAATATCGACGAGACAAAGCGAATTCCTCCTTTGAGAGTATTTTTGCTGACTAAATGTAGGTATTTAGTTCAACTAGCTAATTTATGAAATCATAGCAATATTTATACTTCAGTAGTTAATATCTTCTTGATGTTAATAAAAACCACTAACTATAGCTAAGTGTCTGTAAAGTAGGTAATAAACTAAAAGTTATCTAATTTGCACACTCAAATTAACCAAAATTATTGTGTTTTGGGCATCTGGAGCGCCTAGTTATTGGAAATTAAGCACCGGGAAAAGAGCATAAGGCTAACCCAGTAGCGACAAAGGCGTAACACATCTTCGAGTAACAACCAATACTCTTGGCAAATTAAAAATCTAATTTTTACTCTAATTTGTAAGGTTGATGGTGTTATAAGTAACAGATTTTATCAATCTCCTCGTTTATATTCAGAATGTAGAATTTAACACAAAAAAATGGGGACACGCAGAAGCGCCCCCACAAGCTCTGAAACAAACACTGGTGCTTTTAAACCTGAACTGCTAACTTTGCTTCCGTAGCTGTCAACCGCTCATAGGCAGCACGCATTTTCAAACCTGTAAGCACTTGGAAGAAACCAGTACCATTATTGGAACCTGGATACTCGCGGTGCTGGAGTAATAAGTGAGTTAATTCACCTTGGTATTTGGTAGATGTATTGCTGAGATGAGTTTCGATGTAAATTACTTCTTCCAAGTTGTCAAATTGACCATCCACCTCTAGTACTGAGACATAGCGGCCGTAGTAGACATCTGAACCGTAGTACAATTGCATACCAGGATAAGAACAGGTCAGCTTGCGTCCACAGGGAGTCCAATTAATTGTTGAGCCTTCATCAAACAGGTAGGTTGGCTCAAAGCCTTCCTTGTCTTCCCGCTGGAGCATACGTACTCGTAGGACTCTGCGCTCGGTGTCGTTTTTGATCAAGTTTGTGGGCAATACCTGGAGAACTACATCGGCAAATTCTCTTTGTGGTTCGATAAACTTATCAAAGTCAGGTTTGCGGGAATTGATTTGCGCTAAGACATCTTCGTAGCGATGACCGCGTTCAGCCATATCTCGCTGGATTTTCCAGGCAATTTTGACTTCATCGCTAATGTCAAAATAAACACTGAAGTCAATTAGCGATCGCACCCGCTCATCATACAAAGGATGTAGCCCTTCAACAACTATAATCCGATTCGGCTCCACCCGCTCTGGCGGATCAATCAAGCCAGTTTCGTGGTTGTAAATCGGCTTATTAATTCCTTGACCACTTTTGAGCGCTTTAATTTGCTCATACATCAAGTCAAAATTGTTCGCCCTGGGGTCTAGTGCAGTTATCCCCGTTTCTTTGCGCTGTTTGCGATCGAGGGAGTGATAATCATCTAAGCAGATGACTGTCATTAAATCTTCACCAAACAAGTCTATCAAACGACGCAAAAACGTAGATTTACCGCAACCAGAGTCTCCGGCTACTCCAATCAGTACCACGCGTCCCGGCTTACTTGTCATAAATTTCCTCTAAAATACTAAAGTTGTGTCAATAATTTTTCACACAGCAGATTGTGAAGCTAGGAGTTTACCCCTTTGGTTTATCCTGCGTTCTCGCTACCCAGCACAGCTATAAGACACCAAACGGGTAGACAACAAAATAATAAGTTGCTACTCGCCGGACTGGCCTGAATTTTGGTGCCGGTAAGTATTTAATCCTAGTGGTATATTTGATTTTAACAGAATGGCGTATCCCATACAAGATTTGCCCTCAAGAAGAATTAGCGTGTGTTTTTTGTTATTTTTCCTTTGTAGTACATGAGACAAATGACAAATTACAGCCTTAACGCAAAAATGTGCAATTGCTAAGTAAATCTATGGACTTTGCTGCGATCGCCAGAGCATTTTATCAATAAATCGCCATTCATCTAAACCACCATAGACAAGCATACGAAACATCCACATTGGTTCACCACCTTCTACCTTGACACGCGGCAAAACTAAGGGATCAAGTTTTGGTTTAATAGCCCCGTGTTGGGAAGTAAAAGCCAACTTGTAGCCGCTTTCCTTAAGAATCTGGGTTGTAGAATTGTTAAAATCAGCCAATGTACCAAAGGGATATGCAAAAGCTGTTACCTGAACCCCTAAGTTTTTTTCTATAGCTTCACGAGACATGACAGTCTCTTGATAGGCTTCATCTAGACTCATTTTCCCCAGAGAACGGTGGGTACTAGCATGAGAACCAATAGTTACACCTGCTTCGGCAAGAGCTTCAACATCTTTCCATGTCAAATAAGGTTCTATAGTTTCACTATTTATACTGTAATTCTTTCCGTTACTATCAATATTGTTTGTAGTGATAAAGGCAACTGCTGGTATTGAGAATTGCTTGAAAATCGGTAGCGCTTTCAAATAAACACTCCGATAACCATCATCTACAGTAATCAAAACTGCATTTTTGGGAAGGTCTTTTTTTCCCGCTACAAAACTCTCTATATCGCTAAGAGATACAGCCAAATTTTTCCGGGCAATCCATTCCATTTGGGCTTGAAAATCTTTCATTTCTATACAAAATGGATCGCGTTCTACATTACCAAACCGATGGTAAGTGAGGACACGCACTGGTGAATAACTAGACTGATTCTTATTCAAAATTAATTGTTTTAATGGCAGAGATGCCAAACACATACCAGAACGTGCAGTTTTTTTTAAATACCAGCGAAGAGGCTTAATTGAGCTTGATATCATTGAAGATGATATGAGTTTTTTCTGCCTCTTCTTTGATAAATGATTTCATTATCTCTACGGCACCAAACTCTGATATATTTCTAAATTTAACTTTTAAAACAGAAACAACTGACTTACTCCTCATAAGATTTTAAAAGTTCAAATAGGTTGATTTCTGTTCCAGATTTCTCACAAAGCCTGAAAAAATGGGGTCAAAAAACTGTTAGAACGCGCATTTTACATATTACCATCAAAGAATGATTCATAAAAATCTGAACCGACG
This sequence comes from Nostoc sp., assembly GCF_041747015.1. Classification (GTDB taxonomy): domain Bacteria; phylum Cyanobacteriota; class Cyanobacteriia; order Cyanobacteriales; family Nostocaceae; genus Nostoc. Next base: position 6,971 of record NZ_JBGTFY010000145.1, on the reverse strand, counting down.
TATTTACGTTGATATACAACATAATTCTTTTGTACAGTGCGTAAGTCATAGTTATTACTGTAAGTAATTTCAGTATATAAGGTATAATTTTGCTTTGTACCAGATTTTTTCACCTGGCTTGAATCTCAATTCCTGGTGGACAATGCTCAAAATACTCAAAGCTAAAGTCTATCTAAATGAATGAGCTTGCAACTATCATTAGTTAGATTCTTGATTCTTGGTTATAAATTTCTCAAGTTACTCAAATAGAAGTGTCAGCGTTCGAGTAAGGTGCTAATAGAGGTTGACAGATTTTTCACATCAAGGGAAACTTAGTTATAATTACTTAGGCAACGGTTATCTTTGTCGTCATGTTCAAAGTTAGAAGTTGTCCTAGTTGTGTAATTAACTATGACTAGGTGATAAATGTAGCTAACAGTATTTGGGGAGACTAAAAGATTTGGGGAAGTAAAACCTTCGGAGTCTGTCATTCTCCGATGTAAAGGGCTGGAGCAGGCAAGTACAATAATAACTTTAACTTTTGGAGGGATGAGCGATCGCTTTCACCAATCAAAGCAGCCTTCTGAGAATATCTACTATTGTGAGTTACTTCTTCGGTAGTAAGGTAAAAAACTATCTCCCTGACAGGGGTGATAGTTAACGAAAAAAAGATTAAATTGACTCATTATTAACATTCTCCAAATAACTTATCCTCTACCTTAGAAGGTGAACAGGTGTGTTTTTTGCTATGCCTGCATGTCTTTGGTGAGTCTACTTAGCAGGGCATTAATTAATGATGCCTTTTTCCCAAAAGGCCAGTTTTGTGAAACGAAAATCCGGTAAACTAAAGCTGGCAGGGGATGGGAATAGTTTTTTTGAAAAACGGTTAAGTAAATTATCGGAGTGGTAGAACGAATGTACAATCAAGGTGCTGTTGAGGGTGCTGCCAACATAGAATTAGGTAGCCGCGTCTTCGTCTACGAAGTGGTGGGTCTGCGTCAGAGCGAAGAAACTTATCAAACGAACTACCCAATTCGTAAAAGTGGCAGTGTATTCATCAGAGTGCCTTACAACCGCATGAATCAAGAAATGCGACGTATCACTCGTCTAGGCGGCACAATTGTTAGCATCCAGTCCCTAACTGCTCTAGAGCAAGTTAATGGTAAAGCCTCATCGGGGAATGCTAACAGTGAAGGGAATGGTAAAGCCACACCTGTGAATGCTAATAGTGAAGTCAAAAGCTTCGCTAAACCACCAGCTGAAGAACAGCTCAATAACAAGGACAACAAAGGCAACACCATGACTCAAGCGAAAGCCAAAAAAGACGCCCACGGTGACGTTCCTGTTAACATTTACCGTCCCAATGCTCCGTTTATTGGCAAGGTAATATCTAATGAACCGTTAGTCAGAGAAGACGGTATTGGTATTGTTCAGCACCTCAAGTTTGACATTTCGGGCGGAGATTTGAAGTATATAGAAGGTCAAAGTATTGGCATTATTCCGCCAGGATTAGACAAGAATGGCAAGCCTGAAAAACTCAGACTGTATTCGATCGCATCAACTCGTCACGGCGATAATGTAGATGATCAGACAATATCATTGTGCGTCCGCCAGTTGGAGTACAAGCACCCGGAATCTGGCGAAACAGTCTATGGTGTTTGCTCTACACACCTGTGTTTCCTAGAACCAGGGGCAGATATAAAAATTACCGGGCCTGTGGGTAAGGAAATGTTGTTACCCGAAGATCCCGATGCCAAAGTCATTATGATGGCAACCGGAACAGGTATTGCGCCGATGCGGGCTTATCTGTGGCGTCAGTTTAAAGATGCAGAAAAAGCAGCCAATCCAGAATACGAATTTAAAGGATTCTCTTGGCTAATATTTGGTGTACCTACAACTCCAAACATTCTATATAAGGAAGAACTGGAAGAAATTCAACAAAAATATCCTGATAACTTCCGCCTCACCTACGCCATCAGCCGCGAACAAAAAAATCCCCAAGGCGGTAGAATGTACATTCAAGACCGTGTAGCCGAACACGCAGATGAATTGTGGCAATTAATTAAAGATGAAAAAACCCACACCTACATTTGCGGTTTGCGGGGCATGGAAGAAGGTATTGATGCAGCCTTAACTGCTGCTGCTGCTAAAGAAGGCGTAACCTGGAGTAGTTACCAGAAGGAACTTAAGAAAGCCCATCGCTGGCACGTAGAAACCTACTAAGTTAGTGCTGAGTAATGAGTGCTGAGTGCTGAGTAACGAGTGCTGAGTTATAAGTTATGAATGAGTAGGGTGGGCATCGCTCACCCTACAATTGTTTTATATAGATAGCTGAAGTAAGTGTTCTCTGTTCTGAAGGGTAAAGTATTAAGTACTTGTTACTACTCAGCACTCAGCACTCGTTACTCAGCACTCAACAATGAATTGGGTGTAAAATTTGTGGGTGTGAAACTAGGAATACTGGGATTAGGCACTGTGGGGACGGGAACAGTGCAGTTGTTGCAAGATCCGGCTGGGCGTCACCCGTTGTTGCAAGAAATAGAAATATATCGGGTGGGAGTCCGATCGCTTGATAAACCCCGTACAGTAGAATTATCTACGGAAGTCTTAACTACAGATTTAGAAGCCATTGTCAACGATCCGGCGATAGATATAGTAGTTGAAGTGATGGGCGGATTGGAGCCGGCGCGATCGCTCATCCTCAAAGCTTTAAGTAATGGTAAACACGTAGTTACCGCCAATAAAGCTGCGATCGCCCGCTTTGGGGCGGAAATTTTCACAACTGCCAATCAAGCTGGCGTATACGTCATGCTAGAAGCCGCTGTAGGTGGTGGGATTCCGGTGATTCAACCCCTGAAGCAGTCTTTAAGTGTTAACCGCATTCACACTATTACGGGCATCGTTAACGGTACAACTAACTACATCCTGACGCGAATGCAAACAGAAGGCAGCAACTTCAGCGATGTCTTAGCTGATGCCCAGCGTTTAGGTTATGCTGAGGCTGACCCCACGGCTGATGTTGAAGGCTTAGACGCAGCCGATAAAATTGCGATCCTGGCATCATTAGGCTTTGGTGGACGCATTAACCTACAAGATGTTTATACTGAGGGGATTCGGCAAGTGAGCAAAACAGATATTGCCTACGCCGAAAAATTGGGATTTGTGATTAAATTGTTAGCGATCGCTAAACGTGATACTCCCTCATCTCCTCTCTCCGTTAGAGTTCATCCTACCTTCGTGCCTCAAGCCCACCCTCTGGCTAGCATCAACGGCGTTTACAACGCCATTCTTGTCGAAGGAGAACCCATCGGGCAAGTAATGTTTTTCGGCCCCGGTGCTGGTGCTGGTGCAACTGCCAGTGCTGTCACATCGGATATCTTAAATTTAGTTGCTGTCCTTAAAAGCAATACAGCAGTACCAAATCCATTATTAGCTTGTGGACATCAGGAATACTGCCAAATTGCGCCAATGGCAGAACTCATAACTCGGTTTTACGCCCGTTTCCTCACCAATGACCAACCCGGAGTTATCGGTAAATTGGGTACTTGCTTTGGTAACTATGGCGTTAGTTTAGAGTCAATTGTCCAAACTGGCTTTCAAGGAGAACTAGCAGAGATTGTGGTTGTTACCCATGATGTGAGGGAAGGCAACTTTCGGCAAGCTTTAGCAGAAATTCGGAATTTGTCAGCGATAGAAAGTATTCCCAGCTTACTGCGTGTACTTTGAGATTAATTGGAGTGTGGCTTTTCACGGCTCTACAATTCACGATCTCCAAAAAACGATGCACCACCAATTGAAAAAATCCCCGAAGTTGGAGAACTGAATGAATTAGATTTTGTTGACTCAAAAAAACTGTTAGGTAGCTATGGACGGCAGTAAATCATTTTAACCAAGGTATTTTGGCTTAAGTGTTGGCAGACAGAGTGCAGAAACTTTCAAGTTAATTTCTACCACAATTACCAACGCCGTGCATTTCATCCCAATTACCTGAAACCTTGAGGTTGTGGGTAGCGTCACTATTTCAGCTAGTAGTTATCCTAAATCACTCCAGATTGGATATTTCATATCTGGATAAAGTACTTGAGATAATTAGAATACAAGCTGAAATCCTGAATCCCAAATTGCTATGATGTCCTGCTATCAATTGCCAATATCACAGATGCGTCGCTTTGGATTAGCTTTAATGCTGCCAGTCGCACTATTGGGTGCTTCTGTCTTCCCTAGCCAACTACAAACCGCTACTGCACAAACATCTGGAGGAAATCGCCCCCTTACTATCCGCGCTGATGTGCAAGAATATGACGCTAAAAATCAAGTAATCACCGCTCGCGGTAATGTGCAAATGTCATATCCGGCTCGCCAGATTCAGGCAACATCTGCCCAAGCACAGTACTTTAGTAAAGAACGCCGAATTGATTTCAGTGGCAATGTCTACATTTTGCAACAGGGTGGTAACAGTATGCGGGCGGAGAAAGTAACTTATTTAATTGATGAAGGGCGATTTGTCGCTTTACCCCAATCCAACCGTCAGGTAGAGTCTATCTACATGGTGCAGGAATCAGATAATGATGGACAAGCTGCAACACCTGCTCCACAGACGCCAGCATTCAAGCGTTCTAATTAGCATCTACCATCAAGAAAGGGCGCGAACAATGAAAATTGTTTTAGAGAATATTCACAAATCTTACGGCAAGCGAGTAATTGTCAATCGTGTTAATCTTTCTGTTGCTCAGGGCGAAATCGTTGGTTTACTAGGCCCCAATGGGGCTGGTAAAACGACGACCTTTTATATTGCCACAGGTTTAGAAAAACCCAATCTAGGAAAAGTCTGGCTAGGTAATCTAGACGTTACGGGAATGCCAATGCACGAAAGGGCGCGCTTGGGTATTGGCTATTTAGCACAAGAACCAAGTGTTTTTCGCCAACTCTCGGTACAAGATAATATTCTGTTGGTGCTAGAGCAAACTAATGTGCCACGATGGGAGTGGTCAAGACGACTCCAAACTTTACTGCGGGAGTTTCGGTTAGAAAAATTAGCCAATAGCAAAGGAATTCAACTTTCTGGTGGTGAACGACGGCGGACAGAATTAGCAAGGTCTTTAGCCGCTGGACAAGAAGGGCCAAAATTTTTACTTTTGGATGAACCATTTGCTGGAGTTGACCCCATAGCAGTTTCAGAGATTCAGCAAATTGTGGCACAACTGCGCGATCGCGGCATGGGAATATTAATTACAGATCACAATGTCCGCGAAACCCTCGCCATCACTGATCGCGCCTACATCATGCGCGAGGGACAAATTCTCGCTTTTGGCGCTGCTGACGAACTATACAGCAATCCCCTTGTACGGCAATATTATTTAGGGGATAATTTTCAAGTCTAAATTAACAATTACAACAGAATTCAGGAGTGAAAAAAGCTTTATATCTAGCTTTCAGGTTGAGTTCCCATACTTCATTTAGTCGCAAACTGCTGTATTTAATTAATAATTTCACAGGATATTTTGATTTTTTATTCTTAAGCATTAATTTCTGAGTTAATTTTCAGCTATTGAGAATTTAATTTTGATACTAAATACAGTACATATAGTAGTTTGCAGCTAAGTGAGGTACAAAACCCAGACTTCAAGACTAGATATAAAAACTGTTTTATCCCTGCCGGCTACCTCCTGCTGTCTGCTTCATTTTGCCAAGGTTGCTAATGTTTAACTTTTCAAGTTGCTTATGATATCAAAGAAGTTCGCGTCTTTCTACAATCTCCATTTGCTGCTGCCTTTTACGATCATGGATCGCTACCTCGCCAGCGAATTGTTAGCGCCGTTTTTCTTTGGTGTCGGAGCTTTTTCATCACTTGGCGTTACCATTGATGCTGTATTTGATCTCGTCAGAAAAATCGTAGAATCTGGGCTACCCATAGACATTGCGATTCAGGTTTTTTTGTTAAAGTTTCCCAACTTTATCGTTTTAGCCTTCCCCATGTCTACGCTGCTGGCTACTTTGATGACTTACAGCCGTCTTTCTAGCGACAGCGAACTAATTGCCCTGCGTGGTTGTGGGGTGAGTGTCTATCGCATGGTGCTAACTGCTGTGATGTTGAGTCTTGTGGTTACAGGAATGACATTTGTGTTTAACGAACAAATTGCACCAGCAGCAAATTATCAAGCGGCAATGACTTTAGAGAAAGCCCTCAAATCAGATAAGCCAACTTTTAAACAGCAAAATATTTTCTATCCTGAATACCAGGATGTTGTGCAGCCGGATGGCTCTAAGAATAGGAAGTTGACACGCTTGTTTTACGCCGACCAATTTGATGGTAAGCGAATGAAAGGTTTAACGATTATAGACGGCTCAACAAACGGTCTGAATCAAATTGTGGTATCAGAATCTGCTAAGTGGAATCCTTCTCAAAATGTCTGGGATTTTTACAACGGTACGATCTATTTTGTCGCTGCCGATCGCTCTTATCGCAATATCGTTAGATTTGAACACCAACAACTGCAACTACCGCGCACGCCATTAAGTCTGGCAGAAAAAAGTCGGGACTATGGTGAGATGAATATTTCTGAAGCACTACAGCAACTAGAAGTAGAACATCTCGGTGGCGATCGCCCAAAAATTCGTAAACTTGAAGTGCGGATTCAACAAAAAATCTCCTTACCTTTTGTTTGTGTAGTTTTTGGCTTAGTAGGTGCAGTGATGGGAAGTATACCTCAGCGGACTGGAAGAGGCACCAGCTTTGGGATTAGTGTCGTAGTAATTTTTTCATACTACTTAATTTTCTTTATTAGTGGTGCGATCGCGCAAGCAGGTGTCCTCTCTCCCTTTATGGGCGCTTGGTTGCCCAACTTTCTTTTTATGGGAATAGGTCTATTCTTATTAATGCGAGTTGCCAAACGATGAGGGGGATAAGAAAGAATAATTCGCTTGCTCCCTCATGTCGGGAGCATCTCACTTTCGTAAAAAGCCTTTAAAACCTCACCCCAACCCTCTCCTTA
>NZ_JBGTFY010000144.1:0-35648 GCF_041747015.1 Nostoc sp. | reverse complement strand
AAGCAAGTTTGTTTGAAATACGCCCAGCTAATTCAAGAGCAGGGTGGAGATTTACACCTGAATACAAAAGTTCTGAAAATCTCCCCAAGTGGTAGAAATCAGGTACTAGAAACAAACAACGGTAACTTTGAAACCCGCTTTGTAATTAATTGTACTGGATTGCATAGCGATCGCACCGCCAAATTAGGTCAAGTTGAACCCCAAGCAAAAATTGTCCCATTCCGGGGAGAATACTACGAACTCACACCAGAAAAACGCTATCTGGTCAAGACACTAATTTACCCAGTTCCCAATCCCGATTTTCCCTTTCTGGGTGTCCACTTTACCCGGATGATTGATGGTAGCGTCCACGCAGGACCAAACGCGGTTCTCAGTTTCAAACGCGAAGGTTACAAAAAAACCGACTTTGACCTGCGGGATTTTCTTGAAGTCATCACCTATCCCGGTTTTTGGAAATTGGCAGCAAAACACGCTGATGAAGGCATCCAAGAAATCATTCGTTCCTTTAGTAAAGCAGCCTTCACCAGAAGTTTGCAAAAACTAATTCCCGAAGTCCAAGCAGAAGATTTAGTTCCCACCCATGCAGGAGTCCGCGCTCAAGCCTTAATGAACGATGGCAAGCTTGTAGACGATTTTTTGATTGTTTCCGGTCAAAACTCTATTCATGTTTGCAATGCTCCTTCTCCTGCGGCTACATCTTCTCTAGAAATCGGCAAAGCCCTAGTCACACAAATTCCCCAACTATCACATCTAGATAATGTGGTAAATGCATAGATAGCATAGTTGCTTGCAGTCTGAAGCTGCATATTTTTTAGTATTGCAGGCAAATGAAATCGCAACATACTAGCAGTTCTGATTTGCATTCAACACAGTTTCCATTGGGATCTTGCCCGCCCAAGGATGGGGGAGATGCACAAGCAAAAAGTGTAGTGCATCAATTAAAATCTCGTTTCCAGGTTCTAAAATCATTGGGCTGCTACCACGAATTTGGGAGGCGGTAGCCCTCCAAATGGGCATTCCCAGTCAGAGGCTGGGAACAAGGTAATTTAACTCATCAATACAAAGGCATTAAACACAATGAAAATATTAGTAACTGGAACAGAAGGCTATCTAGGTTCATTATTGCCGCCTCTGTTAATTGAACGGGGACATGAAGTTATCGGTCTAGATACAGGTTTCTATAAAGTTGGTTGGTTGTACAACGCTAATGCAGTAACGCCTAAAACTCTTAACAAAGATATCCGCAACATTACCCCTGATGATTTGGAAGGTGTTGAAGCAATAGTTCATATGGCGGAACTCTCCAACGACCCCGCTGGACAATTGGCACCCAAAATTACCTATGAGATTAATCATGTAGGTTCAGTTCGTCTGGCTAGTCTGGCTAAGGCTATGGGTGTGCGTCGCTTCGTATATATGTCTTCGTGCAGTGTCTACGGCGTTGCTACCACAGATGATGTCACAGAACAATCCCCAATTAATCCCCAAACAGCCTACGCAGAATGCAAAACTCTTGTAGAAAGAGATGTCAGACCACTCGCTGACGATGACTTCTCTCCCACCTTTATGCGGAATGCCACAGCCTTTGGTGCTTCTCCCAGAATGCGCTTTGATATTGTTTTAAACAACTTAGCAGGGTTGGCATGGACTAGCAAACAAATCAAAATGACCAGTGATGGTACACCCTGGCGTCCATTAGTCCACGCACTGGATATCTGCAAAGCAATAGTCTGCGCTTTAGAAGCACCACGGGACATTGTACATAACCAAATCTTCAACGTGGGAGATACAGCAAACAACTATCGCGTTAAAGAAATCGCGGAAATTATTGCTGATATTTTCCCAGATTGTAAATTGTCCTTTGGTGACAACGGCTCAGATAACCGCAGCTATCGGGTATCCTTCGAGAAAATCAACACAATTCTACCTGGATTTAAGTGTGATTGGAATGCCCGACTTGGTGCCCAGCAGTTATTGGATTTATTCAGTCAAATAGATATGGCCGAAGATACTTTCTTATTCAGAGGATTTACTCGTTTAAAACAGCTGGAGTATCTGATTCGTACCGAGCAAATTGACAAAGATTTCTTCTGGAATAAAAAGTAGCTAGAATCGCCTAATAGCAGCGGACAAATAATCTAAGCTCCGAATCAAATATTGTTGATTCGGACTTATTTCATCCATCAAATTATTTGTAATTAGGGAGTTGAAGTTTATGGCGATCGCAAAATGTCGTTTCAGTGGTCAACCTCTGAACCAAACCTTTATTGATCTAGGAATGTCACCTTTAGCCAATGCTTATCTTACAGCAGAACAGCTAAATAATGCCGAAAAATTTTATCCTCTCCATGCTTATATCTCTGAAGACACTCTCTTGGTTCAATTAGAACAGTTTGAAACTCCAGATCATATTTTTAGCAACTATGCTTACTTTTCTTCCTACTCGGTAAGCTGGCTAAAACATGCTAAGGCTTACACTAATATGATCGTAGAAAAGTTTGGCTTTAATCATCATAATCAAGTTATTGAAATTGCCAGCAATGACGGCTACTTACTGCAATATTTTTTAGAGAAAGGAATCCCAGTTTTAGGAATAGAACCAGCGGCAAATATCGCCAAGTTTGCCCAAAGCAGAGGGATTCCTAGCATCAACAAGTTTTTTGGAGTTGAAACTGCCAAAGAACTCGTGATACAAGGAAAACTAGCTGACCTTTTGATAGGCAATAATGTTTTAGCTCATGTACCGGATCTAAACGATTTCATCGCTGGGATGAAACTCATCCTCAAACCCAATGGCATTTTGACGATGGAGTTTCCTCATATTTTACAACTCATTCAAGAAAATCAGTTTGATACGATCTATCATGAGCATTTTTCTTACTTTTCATTCCTCACTATCGAAAAAATTTTTGCAGCACACAACTTGCAACTTTTTGACATAGAAGAATTACCAACTCATGGCGGTTCTTTAAGAATTTATGCCAAACATGACCACGCTGATAATCTCAGCATCAGCGAACGAATTAGGCATCTCAAAGCAAAAGAAATTGCTGCTGGACTGCATAATATAGAGACTTACATTACATTTGCAGAAAAAGTCAAAGAAACAAAGCATAAGCTATTAAATTTTCTGTTGAAGGCTAAAGCAGAAGGTAAATCAATCGCTGCTTATGGCGCACCAGCCAAAGGTAATACATTGCTCAATTACTGTGGGATTGGGAAAGATTTTATCGATTACACAGTAGATTGCAGTCCGTATAAACAAGGTTTATTTTTACCTGGAACTCATATCCCTATTTTTGAACCAGATAAAATCCGCGAAACCAAACCAGATTATGTCCTAATTTTACCTTGGAATCTCAAGGAGGAAATTATAGAACAAATGGCATTTATTGGTGAGTGGGGTGGACAGTTTGTAGTGCCAATTCCCGAAGTAAAAATTTATTCTTCTTCTATTCCGGATGGGCTTTTAATAGCATCGTAGTTACTAAAAAGAAGCAAAAAAATGCCTTTTATTACTAATCATTTAATTGTTTTGAGCATAGACAATATTTAAAGAGTAATTAAAAGGCGTATCTCTTATCAAGCTTTTACCACCAAATCACAAAAAATTAGACTAAAAAACAGCTTGCTGATTACGAAGCTGCTGTTAATACTGATTCTGATTAACTACAAGTTTGAGATTAATATGAATAAATTGCTTACCATCGCAATTCCTACATTCAATCGTGCCCAGCTTTTAGATAAACAACTTACTTGGTTAGCTAAAGCTATTAAAGGCTTTGAGTCTGACTGCGAAATCTTGATTTCTGATAATTGTTCTACAGATAATACTCAAGAGATAATCCAAAAATGGCAATCAATATTTAGCAATATCACATTTAAATCAAATAAAAACTCGAATAATATAGGCGTAGTCAAAAATATTATGTATTGCCTAAATTCTTCTACAACACAATATGTTTGGACAATTGGTGATGATGACCCAGTTCAAGATAGAGCCATTGCTTATGTGATTAGCAAACTCAAGCAACATGAAGATTTATCATTATTGTTCCTCAACTTTTCTGGACGGAACCAAATTACTGGTGAACCAGTTCATCCACCAACAATTGTTGGTAATCGCTGGTTTGATGTTGATAGTGAAGATGGTGATGGTGATGGTAAAGCCATATTTGAACATTGTTTCTCCAAAAGTGTCGGCGCAGTTATTTTTCTGAGTGCTACAGTTTACCGCACTGACCTAGTAAAACGCGCTCTACAAAATTGGCCAGATGCTGAGAACAACTGGATATCTTTAGGATATTTAGCCGGATATTGTGCTGCTAATGGTATTGTAATTGTCACTAAAGAGACTTATTTAGAATGTATTGTGGGTGTGAGTTATTGGCAAAAAGAACCAAAGTCTGCACTGTTAATGCAATACAAACACATACCCGAAGTGATTTTAAAGTTGGAGAAAAGTGGATATTCTAAGCAGTTTTGCAGGCGGATGATTTTGCAGAACCGTAAAGAAGTCAGCTTGAAAGTTTTCTTGGGTGCTTTAAGAAGATGGCCTATGTCCGCCATCAAGACAGTAGTTCCATTTTTGACTTTAGTCAGCTTATGTGCTTTTGATGTAATGGTTTCTAAAGAGTTTAAGTTAGCAGAATCAAGGGAAATATCTCCTCAAGAAGTGCGTATCTACAAACCATAAGCTACTAAATCTATCATAAATACACATCAAAAATAGAAGGTATTAAGGTCATGTTTAGTGCAATTAAAAGCAAAATAGCTACACTGTTTTCTGACTTTGAATACTATCTAGCTTGTTGGAAGCATAGCAGAAATCTGCCAGTATTGGAAGGATGCGATCGCAACATCCTTAATGCTCTCAAAAAAGATGGCGTTTACGTCACAAGACTGGCAGATTTAGGGTTAAATTCTAGCTCCGAACTGCTCAAAGCTGCTTACCATCAATTGTCTCAGATGGAAAATCCCAACAATGACCATCTAGATGAAAGGTTGCCCCAAATTTCCACAGTTACAGGTTTACCAGAATTTTATGCCTGGGGAATCGAGAAAAGGCTGCTCAACATTATCGAAAATTACATTGGTCTTCCTGTCGCTTTTCATGGTGTACATTTACGCAAAGATTTCAAGAGCAAACATCAGTTTGGAACGCTGCTGTGGCATAGCGATGCTGAAGACCGTCGCATTATCAAAATCTTTATTTACTTGAATGATGTAGAAGAAAAAACTGGGCCTTTTGAATACATTCCCCGCTCTTTAACTTCCTTATTTAGTTGGAATTATTTTCGACTTTACTACAAACTTTGGAAGTCAGGCTATATGGGTATCGACGATGAAGAAGTAAAATCAGTCATTCCCAAATCAGCTTGGAAATCCTGCCCAGGTCCAGCAGGTACAGTCATTATTGTAGATACGAAAAATGCTTTGCATCACGGCACAGTCCGCACAGAAGATCGGTCAGCGCTATTCTTTTGTTATACCGCCAACCCTCCCGAACGACCAGACCTCTGCACTCAATATTGGGATGATACTTATCCCAGAGCAGAGTTACGTTCTGCATCAGATGCAGTTAAAGTTTCGACTTAGTACCCTTTGATAGGTTATTAAATCCACGCTCATTACTGTTATTTTCTCTACTCAACATTCATCTAAAAGGAATTATATGATTTTCACCGAAACCGCACTCAAAGACGCATTCATTATTGACTTAGAAGAAAAACCAGACCACCGTGGTTTTTTTGCTCGGTCTTTCTGCGCTCAAGAATTTGAGGCACATGGATTAAAGCCAACAGTTGCCCAATGTAACCTGTCTTTTAACTACAAAAAAGGCACTATCCGGGGAATGCATTATCAAGTTCTCCCAGCCGCAGAAACGAAATTAATTCGCTGTACTAAAGGTGCTATCTATGACGTAATTATTGATATGCGTCCTGAATCTCCCACTTTTTTATCACAGATTGGTCTAGAGCTAACCCCAGAAAACCGCCGCGCTTTATATGTTCCTGAAATGTTTGCTCATGGCTATCAAGCACTAACAGATGAGACTGAAGTAGTATACCAGGTTGGTGAATTTTACACGCCAGGTTACGAGAGAGGTCTACGCTATGATGACCCATTCTTTAACATTGATTGGCCTCTAGATGTGACTGAAATATCCGAGAAAGATTTAAATTGGCCTTTGTTGAGAATGATGACTGTTGGCGGCACAACTTCCAGATAACTTAAACTATTTCTCTGCGCCTTCTCTACGAGACGCTACGCGAATGCGTCTCTGCCTGAAAAAAACAAATAACTCATTTGGATGAGAATAAATGCCAAATAGTATTCTATCTCGTGTTGGAAAGACTATCTCTTTCATCTCTAAAAAAGTCCAAGCTCGCATCAATTATGCCAAGACCTTACAAGTTGTTTCCCTGAAGCCCAAACAGCCTTCCAAAGGAAATGTACTTCTTTCTTATCGGATTGAGCCATTCCTCATAAAACCAGGTCAGCCTATCCCCAATGACCAGAGTTGGAACTGGGAATGTCTATTAATTGCCCAAACTTTTTTAGACTTGGGCTATAACGTTGATGTTATCCAATTCCACAATGATAAATTCATTCCTCAAAAAGACTACGCATTTTTCATTGATATCCGTCATCGCTTAGAAGCGATCGCACCAAAACTTAATAAAGATTGCATCAAGATTTTCCACGTTGACATTGCTAATATGGTCTTTCGCAATGCAGCTGAATGCAACAGACTTCTAGAACTCCAACAGCGCAGAGGAATTACTTTACGTCCACAGCGATTTGAAACGCCCAACTTGGGAATTGAATATGCCGATTACGCTACCGTACTGGGCAACAATTTCACAGTTGATACATTCAAATATGCGAACAAACCAATGTATCGTATTCCGATTTCTTCGTCACTCGTTTATCCCTCTCCCGACGAGAAAGATTTTGAAGCGGTAAGAAAGAATTTTCTTTGGTTTGGTGGTAGTGCTTTAGTTCTCAAAGGATTAGACTTAGTTTTAGATGCCTTTGTCCAAATGCCGGAATACCATTTAACAGTTTGTGGCCCGGTAAGTAACGACAGAGAATTTGAGCAAGCTTTCTACAAAGAACTATACGAAACACCCAACATCCACACCTATGGTTGGATTGATGTTAGCAGCCCTGACTTTTTAAAAGTTACAAATAATTGTTTGGGACTTGTTTATCCTTCCGTTTCTGAGGGACAGGCAGGAGCAGTAATAACTAGCTTGCAAGCCGGATTAATTCCAATTTTAAGCTACGAATCTGGTGTGGATGTTCATGATTTTGGTGTGATTTTCGATAATCTTTCCCTTGAAGAAATTAAGGCGAAAGTTACAAGTATTTCCAATTTGCCTGTTGAAGACCTAAAGCTTATGTCTCGTAAGGCATGGGAATATGCAAGAGCAAATCATACCAAAGAAAAGTTTGCTCAAGCCTATAGAAATGCTGTGGAGCAAATTATCGAAAATCACAGCCAGAAGAAACAGATCGGTTCTACAACATCTAGCAAACAGCTAGTTAGTAGCGATCGCTAATCCCAATTCTCTATGAAAATCTACTTAATAGTTAGCTGTAACAAATTATTAAGTACAAATTTATCGAGAATTTGTATAACAACCAACAGTTCCAAAAAGAAGTTTAGTTCATGATTATTATCGATCGCGCCTTACAAACCCGTGCAGCAGCAGGCAATCCCATCAAAGTGGGAATGATTGGGGCTGGTTTTATGGGTCGAGGAATTGCCAACCAAATTGTCAATTCAGTGCCAGGAATGGAGTTAGTTGCTATTTCCAATCGCCAGATTGATGCAGCTAAACAAGCTTATTCGGAAGCCGGAATTGAGGATATTCAAGTTGTTGCAACTGTCAGCGAATTAGAAGATGCGATCGCTAACGGTAAGTATGCAGTCACAGAAGACGCTAAGTTACTGTGTCGGGCTGAAGGCATCGATGCCTTAATCGAAGTCACAGGTGCAGTGGAATTTGGCGCTCACATTGTCATGGAAGCGATCGCCCATTGCAAACACGTGATCATGATGAATGCCGAACTCGATGGCACTATTGGCCCCATCCTGAAAGTGTATGCCGACAAAGCAGGCGTTATTCTCAGCGCTTGTGATGGCGATCAGCCAGGGGTACAAATGAACCTTTACCGCTTTGTGAAAAGCATTGGTTTAACTCCCTTATTGTGCGGTAACATAAAAGGACTCCAAGACCCCTATCGCAATCCCACGACCCAAGAAGGATTTGCTAAACGTTGGGGTCAAAAGCCTCACATGGTGGCTAGCTTTGCCGACGGAACCAAAATTTCCTTTGAGCAAGCGATCGTTGCCAATGCCACAGGGATGAAAGTCGCCAAACGGGGAATGTTGGGATATGACTTCAACGGTTATGTCGATGAAATGACCCAGTTATATGATGTTGAACAACTCAAGGAACTGGGCGGCATTGTCGATTATGTAGTTGGAGCAAAACCTGGCCCAGGCGTATATGTATTTGCCACTCACGACGACCCCAAGCAACGCCACTATCTCAACTTATACAAATTAGGTGAAGGCCCTCTTTACAGCTTCTATACTCCTTATCACCTCTGTCATTTTGAAGTTCCTCTGTCCGTAGCGCGTGCTGTTCTGTTCGGTGATGCCGTCATGTCTCCACTAGCAGGCCCGCTAGTAGATGTTGTCACCACCGCCAAAATCGACCTGAAAGCAGGAGAAACCTTAGATGGCATTGGCTACTACATGACCTACGGACAATGTGAGAATTCCGATATTGTCCAACAGCAAAATCTTCTACCGATTGGTTTAGCTGAAGGGTGTGGCCTGAAACGAGATATTTCTAAGGATCAAGTCCTCACATACGCGGATGTAGAACTACCTGAAGGCAGACTTTGCGACCAACTCCGAACTGAGCAAAACACTTATTTCGCCCCAGAAAAAATCTTGGTAGCAGTTGGATAATATCGGTTTCAAAAACATTTGCAACAAATGAATTGGCTATAGGGGCGTAGAGCCAGGGCGAATAGAATTCGCGGCTACACAAACAACAGTTGAGGAAAGATTGAAGGTTTGAAACCCACGGAGGTGGGTTTTGCCTGCGTAGTCGCGGTTTCTAACCGCCGATTTAACTAAAGTTGTTGATAGTCACTTGCTGGGGAGCGTTCAAACAAACCTTATCGAAACTTTAGGTCAAATTCATGAAAATTGCTCTAGTCCATGATTATTTAACCCAGCGTGGTGGGGCAGAGCGTGTGTTTGAACTGCTTTGTCGGCGCTATCCCGAAGCAGATATTTTCACATCTTTGTACGATCCACAAAAAACTATTGATTTAGGCGATCGCATAGTTAATACAACTTTCTTGCAAAAGATTCCCTATGCAGCAAAATATTTCAGATCGATGGCTCCTCTATATTTTCCTGCTTTTCGTTCCTTGGATCTGCAAGACTACGATTTAATTATTAGCAGTAGCACCAGCTTCGCTAAAGCAGTACGAAAAAACCCCAATGCCCACCACATTTGTTTTTGCCATAACGTCACCCGTTTCTTATGGGATACAGCAACTTATTTAAGAGAGTACGGAGATTATAGATATTTTGCTCCTTTAATCGAACAAGTATTCCAAGTAATGAGAAAGGTAGACCTGAAATATGCACAGGAACCTGATCTTTACATTGCCAATTCTAGTGTTGTTGCCCGCCGTATTGAAAATATTTATGGCAAAAAGGCAATGATGGTGAACTACCCAATTGATACTAGTAAATTTGTTTTTTCAGATATAAAAGATGAATATTATCTGGCCTCAGCCCGGATGATTAGTTATAAGCGTCTTGATATAATAGTAGAAGCTTTTAATTGGCTAGGGTGGCGGTTATTAATATCAGGTGATGGGCCAGAACAAGCACGGTTAAAATCCAAAGCATTACAAAATATTGAGTTCTTGGGACACGTAAGTGATAGAACCCGCAAAGACTTGTTTTCCAAAGCCAAGTCTATTATTGTCGCTGCTTTAGAAGACTATGGATTAGTCCCAGTAGAGGCTAATGCTAGTGGCACACCAGTCATCGCCTATGGAGCAGGTGGAGTATTAGATACTCAAATACCAGGTGAAACAGGAGTCTTTTTCAAAAGACAAACACCCGAATCTTTACAACTTGCATTACTAGAAGCCAAGAACATTTCTTGGAATTACGATCGCATCCGTAATCATGCAGTAGAAAACTTTTCAGAGAATGCCTTCTTTGGCAAAGTTGAGCAAATTATTAACCAAGTTTGTAGTATGAGTCAATTATTCATTTGATTTCTTAATCCCTTCCTACTATAAGATTACCTATTTATTTTTCTCTCTCCTCCTTGGCGGTTTGTTAAAAAAATAGGTATTCTTCGGAGTATCTCTTAGCGTAAGTCTTAAAGACAAGGATAATAAAAGTGGTTCAAACTAGTCTAAATCCTCATATAACTCCAGCTTCGGAAAATGAACCAAGTTACGGACAATTGTTTGCCGTGTTTGTGCGAAGATTTCCTTGGTTTTTAATAGTATTTATTAGTTCTCTTGCTATTGCAGGCATGGTAACTTTTAAGACGAAACCTACTTATAAAAGTTCAATGCAACTGCTAGTAGAACCTAACTATCAAGGTAAGACAGAAGGTGCTGGGGTAGACAATCAGTTTACTGACTCTAATGTTGTGATAGATACAGCAACCCAGCTTAACTTGATGCAGAGTTCGGGACTTATCCAAAAAGCAGTTGATAAACTTCAGTCTGATTATCCAGATATAAGTGCAGCTGAAATTAAAGCTTCTTTGGTCTTAACTCAATTAAGGAGCAAAGAAGATAATGTCGCTACTAAAATCTTTCAAGTTGAATACACTGCTGGAGATCCAGAAAAGACACAAAAAGTTCTGGGTGCAATTCGACAAGTTTATGTGGAATATAACAAACAACAACAGAATTCGCGTTTACAAAAAGGTCTGCAAATTATCAGGGAACAGTTAAGTAAAGCTAGTGAAGAAGTAAACGCGGCTGAGACAAATTTACAAAGATTTCGCAGAAACCAGAACTTAATTGATCCAGAATCGCAAGCGAAAGCGATTGAGACAGCTTTGAACAATATTGCCCAAGAACGACAGACAACTCGTGCTCAATATGGGGAAGCCTTAGCACGTCAAAAATCTTTAGAAGAACAACTTAACCGTTCTCCCCAAAATGCTCTAGTTGCTTCTCGTCTAAGTCAGTCTACTCGCTACCAAAGCTTACTGAACGAAATTCAAAAAACAGAACTGGCATTAGCACAGGAACGCTTACGCTTTACAGATGAGACTCCGAGTGTCCAAAAGCTCAAAGAACAACTTCAGAGCCACAAGGAATTATTGCAACAAGAGGTAGGTAGGGCTTTAGGCGAAAAATCTGCTGGTGCATTCACTTCCAAAGACTCTCTTCTCGAAAAAGGACAACTCGGTGAAATTGATCTCAGCCTTGCTGGTCAGTTAGTGGAAACGCAGACAACTATAGTTGCTTTAACTGCTCGCGATCAAACTTTGGCCCAGAAAGAAAACGAGCTGCGTTTTGAAATCAAACGCTTCCCGCCTCTGTTAGCTTATTACAATCGGATGCTACCACAGTTGCAATTTAGTCGTGAAAGATTAGAGCAACTTTTAAGAGCAGAACAGCAATTGCGGCAAGAACTTTCCAAGGGTGGATTTAATTGGGAAGTTGTAGAAGATCCTCAAAAAGGCGCACAATTAGGCCCCAATCTCCAACAGAACTTGCTATTAGGCGCTGTGGTTGGGTTTATGTTAGGAAGCATTGCTGCCTTTATTCGAGAATCGGCTGATGATGCAGTTCACACTACTGCTGAATTAGAGAAGCAAATGGCCTTGCCGTTGTTGGGAACAACTCCCAAGTTACCGTCAGCTAAACCCAGAGAATCAATGATCAAGTTGCCTTTTGGCAAGCCAGAAGTTCTCGCTCCCTGGACAATTCAGGTATTGCAATCTCCACCGCGTTGGGAATCGCTGGATCTGATTTACAAAAACATTGAACTTTTAAATACTGTTACTAACTTGAAATCTTTGATGATCACCTCAGCTTTACCAGATGAGGGTAAGTCAGCTTTGGCGTTGGGTCTGGCAATGAGTGCTGCTCGTTTACACAAAAGGGTGTTGCTGATTGATGCCAATTTACGTGATCCCAGCCTGCATCAACAGCTGAATCTTCCTAATGAACAGGGGCTTTCAACTCTACTGGCTAGTGATACAACTCTACCCAACCAAATTAGTCTTCAATACTCAGGCTCCGCCTACATCGATATTTTGACTGCTGGCCCAAAACCTGCTGACCCAGCTAATCTGTTGAGTTCTCCTCGGATGATGCAATTAATGGCAGCATTTGAGGAAAACTATGATTTGGTACTTATTGATGCTCCCCCAGTTCTCGGCTTAGTGGATGCCATGCTTACCGCATCATCTTGTCGTAGTGTGATCATGGTGGCAAGCATTGGTATTGTAACGCGAAGTCAGCTGACTCAAGCTACAGCCATGTTAAGTAAGTTAAATCTGATTGGCGTTGTAGCTAACGGGGTATCAAACTCTAGCATTAATTACGTACCCAATATCAAACAACAGCAATTGGCCTTGCGTCAAGCTGTGGAAAAATAGCTAGTACGGCTTGGCGTAAATTCAGCTATTATCTTAGCTAGACAAGGGGCTTAAGCCCCTTGTTAAGGAAATGAGAATAACTTATTGCTTAATTCTTACTTATGTTTGGGTATAAACCGCATTTTCTAGATTATGTGCCAGAAAAACCCAATTTGAGATAGTCAAATTAGCAACCTGATACCATTGAGCTTTCCATTGATTTGGCAGAAGTATTCCATACTGTTTTGGTAACTTGACTCTATGATGAGCGTATACCCGCAACCCATCCAAAAATTCTAATGCAGGTTCTCCCTCTGCATATAAGCATTTTTTAGTATCAAAAGAAATGCGTATGGGGCGATCGCAAACAATACAAATTTCTTGAAATGGTAAAATCCAACCACACTCTATTAATAAAGCTTGAAAGAGTTCCCAATTTAGACAATTACTCAGTCAATTAAGATAACAGCCGTCACATACCCACTATTCAGGAGCAAAACAATAGTCATAATGCCCAGATTGGGTTTGTAAAGTTGTCCAGAGTTGGGGAAACAACCGCAGATGTAACCATACTTCTCTTCTCGATAAAGAATTTTTATTCCTTTAACGCACAATAAACCCATATTTTTTGAGTACGGTCTTGGCTTGACTGCCAGATAAAAACTGGGCAAATTCCTTAGCAGCAGCAGTATTTTTACTGTTTTTAATTATTGCTACCGGATAGACAATCGGTGAATGAAAATTATCGTCAGCAGCGACTACAACTTTTACCTTCTTGGAGATTTTAGCATCCGTCACATAAACTAAACCCGCTTCGGCGTTACCACTTTCTACTGCTGCCAAAACTTGACGCACATTGTTAGCAAAGACTAATTTGGACTTGACTTGATCATAAATTTTCAATTTCTTTAAAACTTGCTCCCCATATTGACCAGCGGGTACACTTCTGGGTTCACCGATCGCAATTTTCTTAATCTTACTATCTGTTAAATTGTAGAAGCTACTAATGCCAACAATATCTTGAGCCACAATCAACACCAGACGGTTATTTGCTAGGTTAGTCCGGCTACCTGGTAGCAACATTCCTTTTTGTTCCAAGGCATCCATTTGTTTTTTGGCAGCAGAAATAAAGATATCTGCTGGGGCACCTTGCTCAATCTGTTGCTGTAAAGCACCAGAAGCCCCAAAATTATAATTAATATTGATATTTGATTTACTTTGTTGGTATAAAGGCTTAATTTCTTCCATCGCTTCTTTTAAGCTGGCGGCTGCGGACACGAGTATGCTGGTGTTTGACTGTGCGATTACCGAAGAAGGAGTAACCAAGGGTAAACCAATTGCTAGGAGCAAACCAGCAACCAATATACCCAGAAAGCCAAAAATTTGTCTTCTTTTCATAGAATTTGAGGGATTTTTTACTAAAATTGATTCTAGGTAGAATTATACCAAAAATATCATAGCATTACCAACTATATTGGTAATGCTGAATCACAAACTATCGCAAACCCTTGAAAAGTAAAAGCGCATCTGCCCAAGCCCGATCTGTTTTCTGCAAGGGTGGAATGGGTTCTTGTCGGTAATCAATTACCAAGTCGTACCGTGCTTGGTTATAAATTTGCCACAGCAGACTTTGGAGATCAACTAATACTTCTACATCTTTTGGTTTTAACGGAAGTGCAACTCGGTAGTCTTAGCTAAGGTTAGACTCAATCGCATTAGCGATCGCTGTAATTAACCGATGATGCACTTCCGGTCACAATTCGGGATTTTCAAGGTAAGGGTTCATTCCCGGAAATGGAGACGGCATAAAACAGCCTTGGAGCTAATAATTTTCCCTGTTTCCATAATACAACAATTCCAGCAATTACGTTAGCGACGCAGGAGCGTCATTACGAATTATTTTTCAATCATCTCCAAGAATTGCGCCTCACTTAACTGCGTAATTCCGAAGGAGAGCGCTTTTTCTAACTTAGAACCGGCATCTTCTCCTAACACTAAATAATCTGTTTTTTTACTCACTGAATCAGTCACTTTACCGCCAGCTTTTTGAATCAAAGCTTTAACTTCCTCTCGCTTTAAGGTTGGCAATGTACCTGTAATTACAAAAGTTTTACCTGCGAACTTTTGATTACCATCATCAACTGTTTTTGGTTCCTCTGTGGCAGTTAATTGCAATCCTTCTGCTTGCAAACGTTCTATTAAAGTTTGGTTGGCATCAATGCGATACCACTGATACACAGATTGGGCAATTTCAGCACCAATACCGTAAATGCCTTCAATATCTGATTGCTTTGCTGTAGCTAACTGGTCTACAGTAAAATATTTCTGAGTCAACAATTGGGCATTTACACTGCCAACGTGACGGATACCTAAACCATACAATACCCTAGACCAAGGTTGGTTTTTCGATTGTGCGATCGCATCTATCAATTTCTCTGCCGACTTTTTCCCCATCCTTTCTAATACAAATAATTTTTCTGCTGTCAACTCATATAAATCGGCAACGGAATGTACCAAACCTTTATCAACGAGTTGATATACCAACTTTTCCCCCATGCCTTTAATATCCAAGGCATCACGACTTACCCAATGTTCAATGGAACCTTTAAGAATCGCTGCACAAGAAGCATTGACGCAGCGAGTCACCGCCTCACCTGATTCTCGCACGACTAGTTGACCGCAGACTGGGCAATGGGTGGGCATAACAAAGGGTTCGGTGTCAGCAGGACGAAGTTCTTTTAATACCCTCAGTACTTCTGGGATGATTTCGCCAGCTTTGCGGACAATGACAGTATCGCCAATGCGGATGTCTAATTGAGTAATGCGATCGCTATTATGTAAAGTAGCGCGGGAAACTGTTGTCCCCGCCAGTTG
Source organism: Nostoc sp. (assembly GCF_041747015.1). Taxonomy (GTDB): domain Bacteria; phylum Cyanobacteriota; class Cyanobacteriia; order Cyanobacteriales; family Nostocaceae; genus Nostoc. Next base: position 20,109 of record NZ_JBGTFY010000144.1, on the reverse strand, counting down.
CACAGGGCGCATCTCTGCTAACGGTGTTAATGCCCCCGTTCGTCCCACATTCACAGCAATATTTTCCACACGGGTGGGTGCTTCTTCGGCTGCGTACTTCAAAGCGTTCGCCCACCGGGGGAATTTTTGCGTAAACCCTAGCTGTTCTTGAAGTTTAAAAGAATTCAGCTTCACTACTACCCCATCTGTCATGTAGGGTAAATTCAGGCGTTCTGTATCCCAGTACTCATAATATTCTGCTACATTTGCTACAGAGCTACATAATTTATGATTGGGGTTCACTCGAAAACCCATCTTTTCTAACAACTCCAATGATTCCCATTGGGTATTAGCAATACTGGTGTCATCTCTGCCAGGAATGTGCAGAGTATAGGCAAAGAAATCTAACCGCCGCTTCGCTACAATGCGCGAGTCTAAGTGCCTGAGTGTACCAGCTGCGGCATTACGGGGATTAGCAAATAATTGCTCACCTGCTTTTTGCCTTTCTTCGTTAATTTGTTTAAACACTTCCAACGGCAAAAAAGCTTCACCGCGCACTTCCACCCTTTCCAGAATTTCTAACCCTTCAAAATTCAAACGTAAGGGAATTGAGCGAATTGTCCGTACATTTTGGGTGATATCTTCACCCATCGCCCCATCACCCCTAGTTGCACCCCTCACTAGAACTCCATTCTGGTAGCTAAGAGCCAAAGCAGAACCATCAATTTTGAGTTCAGTGACATATTCTACTGAGTCTATTTTCGGTATTTGTCGCCGCCAACGCTGATCCCATGCTTGCAACTCATCAATATTAAACGCATTCTCTAGACTGTAGAGGGGGATGTTATGCCGCACTGAGGTAAATTGCGTTGCCGGCCGCTCACCTACGCGCTGAGTAGGGCTATCAGGTGTCGTCAATTCTGGATACTGAGTTTCCAGTTGTTGCAATTCTCGATATAGCTGGTCATAGACTGCATCTTCCATGATTGGAGCATCTAGGACGTAATAAGCATAGCTTGCTTGTTGCAATAACTGGCGCAGTTCTTCTATACGCTTTACTTCTGGCTTAATCTGGATCATTACTTATTATAAAATATTTAGCGATCGCACTAAGGGCTGACTATATTAAACCTAATTTAGTTTCAAGAAAAGACGGTGTTTTAATTGCTCGTAATGAAAATGATGTTTCTGAAACCACGGACATTGCTAGCCATGCACAATTTGCTCAACGTCAACTTTTTAAACGCCCTCTTAACTAAAAGTTAAATCGTTGGTAAACAGACATTAAAACAAAACCGCCAAAATCAAGCAGAAGAAACAGCAAATTCAAAAGCTTTTTTGTTACTTTCAAGCCTTCTTGCTTCGGGAGTAGCGATCGCCTTAGGCAAAGCTTACTTAGGTAGTACTCTTCTGTATTGTAAAAAAGAGATTGTATGAACAACGACCAAAGACAATTAAAAACCGCTTCTAACGACTCCAATATATCTTCTAAGACACGCCAGTACTCAATCAAGCGGCGTTTATTTCTCGGTGGATTAATTATTGGGATGTCTGCTGTCACTTTTAGTGCAGGAGAATACTTATTACGCCAGACTACAGTAACATTAGCCGACACAGCCAACCGCAAAAAGACTAACTTTGTAACGCCTGGTCAAGCTCGTCTAAATCTAGTTTTTATTCTAGATGGACTGCGCCCCGATTCTATCAACCCACAAAATACGCCTAATTTATATCGTTTGCGTCAAGAGGGTGTCAACTACGTTAATAGCCATGCTGTTTTCCCTACAGTGACTCGTGTTAACTCAACAGCAATCGGTACAGGGTATTATCCAGGTAAAAATGGCATTGTCAGCAACTCAATGTATGTGCCACAGGTAAACCCAACCCGTTCATTTAGCACAGGCGAATATGCTAACCTCCTGAAACTGGATGAAGTAACTGGTGGAAAGTTAGTCTTTGTCAAAACTTTGGGCGAACATCTCCAAAAAAATGGTCTGAAACTAGCTGCTATTAGTTCTGGGTCAACAGGTAGCACACTCTTGCTCAATCCCCGCTCTATTACTAATAATGTCGGCTTTTTGATTAATGGATATTTTGACCCAGGTAAACTTGTAGCATTCCCCCCTAAGATAAACCAGGAAATTCTAACTCGCTTTGGTGCTGCTCCTGTCAATCAAGATACCAACGGAGATGACCAATATAATGAAGCGGTAGACTGGACTGGGAAGGTTCTCACAGATTATGTACTCCCAGAACTAAAACCCGATGTAATTCTTAACTGGTTAACCGAACCTGACCATATTCAGCATCGATTCGGTGCTGGTTCTCCAGAAGGTATCAACGGCATCCGCAACGACGATCGCAATATTGGTCTGGTTCTTAATCGGCTGAAAAAACTAGGGCTATTTAACCGAACTAATATTTTTGTGATCTCCGATCATGGCTTCAGCGTTCAGACCTTTGCAGTCAATGTAGAACAAGAATTAACTAATGCTGGACTCAAGCTCGGAAAAGATTCCGATGATGTAGTCTTAGCTAGCAGTGGTCAGGCTGTATTGCTCCATGTCAAAGACCGTAATCCCAGGAAGATAGAAAAGATTGTTAACTTCTTGCAGAAACAGGATTGGAGTGGCGTTCTCTTTACAGCAGCACGCAGACCAGTTAAAGTAAGACCTCAACTTGATGCTGGATTTAATCAGCAAGATAAGCAACGCTCTCCTCAACCAGAAGGTTGGGTGCCAGGAACCTTTTCTTTAGAACTTATCCATGAGTTCAATCAAGAACGAGGTGCTGACATCATTTTGACTTTTCCTTGGACATCAAATAAAAATGCCTTTGGTGTTAAGGGAACCGACTTTACAGACACTAGTAGTGGGACAACTGGCCCACTCACAGGCAATGAGAGTGGTCATGGCAGCATGAGTCCCTGGAATATTCGTAACACCTTTATTGCTTGGGGAACCGATTTCAAGAAAGGAGTAACTATTGAGACACCCGCAAGCAATGTTGATATCACCCCAACAATTTTGGCGCTTAAGGGCATCAGTAGCAATGAAGACTTTGATGGTCGGGTACTAGTTGAAGGATTGAAGGTAGGAGTAGATCCCAAACAAGTGAAAGTCAAAACTCGCGTTTTCACTACCAGGATAGGAAGAAGTTATAAAGCCTCTATCCAGGTATCGCAGGTAAAAGACCAACGCTATATAGATAAAAGCTGGCGCGATCGCTAAAAAGCATTAATTAAAATGAATCCGCTAGCAACCTTTTTTGAATTGTAGTGCTGATAACGCCCTGGTGAATCTACTGGGGCGTTCAATCCCTCAATTTGGCAGATGTAACTCATATTTAATCCTTTCACTGCTTCCAGATTCTCTAGGTTATGGGTGGATAACCCTAGATATGTGTTTATATGATAAACAAAATGTCTCTACTCACGCTTTTCTGTGTTTCTTTACTTAATCGACATATTTATTTTAAATTGCGGCAATATTCTAAATATAGAAAACAAAATTAACTAAAAAACTCTATGTCAAAACCTACCCCTAATGTAGGTTAGTTTCCGCCTTTTCTAGGGGCGGAAATAATAGAAGAAACTTTGTTAGCGTAGCCTAAGTTATTAAAATCTAAATTTTTGTGAAAAGCTAAAATCGGATTAATAACCTTCAATAGTGTAACCAGCGGCAACGATTACCTGTTTGATTGACTCCTCAGAAGCTGCGGCTTCAACCGTGACAGTTTTGGCGTTAACATCAACATCCACCTTAGCGTCAGGTTCCATAACGTGGATAGACTCGGTAATTATTTGTGCACATCCCTCACAAGAAATATTTGAGACTTTCATTTTTAGTGCCATTTGTTACCTCAGTATGGAAATTTTCAACTACTTATTAAGTATTAATCTTAACCATCAAAATACCATTGGCCATCCTACTAAAGTAATAACATCATAATGATTCCATATAACTCACCGACTGACACAGTTGGCTAGTATTAATATGAAACAAAATGCAAAAATAATATGTAAAGCTGCTAATGGAAATACACCTAGTGCAGGTAGGCAGAAGTCAAAAGTTAAAAGAAAGTTAAACAGCCATGTCTTCAAATCCCCAGTATCTAAGCGGTAACGAAATTCGCAACATATTTCTCGACTTTTTTGCCCAACGAGGACACCAAATTCTTCCAAGTGCATCCCTCGTGCCAGAAGATCCAACCGTGCTGCTGACGATCGCGGGGATGTTACCATTTAAGCCGATATTCTTGGGGCAACGCACACCAGAATTTAAACGGGCTACCACTTCCCAAAAGTGTATTCGCACCAACGATATCGAAAATGTTGGACGCACCAAACGCCATCAAACGTTCTTTGAAATGCTGGGTAACTTCAGCTTTGGTGATTATTTTAAAGAACAAGCGATCGCTTGGGGTTGGGAAATTTCCACACAAGTCTTTGGTTTTTCCCCAAACAACCTCGTCGTCAGCGTTTTTGAAGATGATGATCAAGCCTTTGAGATTTGGCGCGATCAAATCGGGGTGTCGGTAGCGAGAATTAAGCGCTTGGGCGCAGATGATAACTTTTGGGCATTGGGGCCGACTGGCCCTTGTGGCCCTTGTTCAGAAATATATTACGACTTCCACCCAGAACGCGGCGACGAAAATATAGATTTAGAAGACGATTCCCGGTTTATTGAGTTCTATAACCTCGTCTTCATGCAATATAACCGGGATGTTTCAGGCAATTTAACGCCACTGCAAAACAAGAATATTGACACTGGGATGGGTTTGGAGAGAATGGCGCAAATCCTCCAAAAAGTGCCGAACAACTACGAAACTGACTTAATTTTTCCAATTATCCAAACAGCAGCCCAAATTGCTGGGATTGAATATCACAGCAGCGATGAGAAAACCAAAATCTCCCTAAAAGTCATTGGTGATCATGTTCGTTCTGTCGTCCACATGATCGCCGATGAAATTCGTGCCTCCAACGTGGGACGGGGTTATGTGCTGCGGCGATTAATTCGGCGGGTGGTGCGTCATGGGCGATTAATTGGGATTTCTGGCGAGTTTACTACCCAAGTTGCCGAAAGTGCGATCGCTCTTTCCGAATCAGCTTACCCCAATGTGCGCCAACGGGAAGCAGCAATTAAAGCTGAGTTGGAACGGGAAGAATCTAATTTTCTCAGAACTTTGGATCGAGGCGAAAAACTCTTAGAAGAAATCATCGAAGAGGTGAAACAGCAAGGGAACGCTCAAATTAGCGGTGAAAGTGCCTTTACCCTTTATGACACCTACGGTTTTCCTCTTGAACTTACTCAAGAAATCGCCGAGGAAAATAATCTCACAGTCGATGAGGTGGGATTTGATGCTGAAATGCAGAAGCAGGTGGAACGTGCCAAAGCAGCACACGAAACCATCGATTTAACTGTGCAAGGTTCTCTAGACAAACTTGCAGAACATATCCAAGTCACAGAGTTTATCGGTTATACCCAAACAGCAACAACGGCGAAAATTGAAGTTTTACTAGTGAATGGTGTTTCTCAAGAGCAAGTAGAAGCCGGAACAGAGGTGCAAATTGTCCTCGACCAAACGCCATTTTATGCTGAATCTGGGGGACAAATCGGCGATCGCGGTTATATTTCTGGTGATGGTATTTTAGTTCGGGTGGAAGATGTTAAAAAAGAATCTGATTTTTTCGTTCACTTCGGACGCATCGAACGCGGGACACTCCGCGTAGGTGATACCGTCACCGCCCAAATTGATCCGGCTTGTCGTCGTCGCGCCCAAGCGAACCATACCGCAACGCACCTACTGCAAGCAGCGTTGAAAAAAATTGTTGATGATGGCATATCTCAAGCTGGTTCTCTGGTTTCCTTTGATCGATTGCGCTTTGACTTTAACTGTCCCCGTGCGTTGACAGCCGAGGAAGTCCAACAAATTGAGGAACAGGTGAACACTTGGATTGCTGAAGCACATACTGCAAAGGTAGAAGTATTACCTTTAGCAGAGGCGAAAGCTAGAGGTGCTGTTGCCATGTTTGGGGAAAAATACGGAGAAGAAGTGCGGGTGATTGACTTCCCTAGCGTGTCAATGGAACTGTGCGGTGGGACTCACGTCAGTAATACTGCTGAAATTGGCATATTTAAGATTATCTCGGAAGCTGGTGTGGCTTCTGGGGTGCGGCGGATTGAAGCTGTTTCGGGGCCAGCAATATTAGATTATCTCAACCTTCGAGATAAAGTAGTTAAAGATTTGAGCGATCGCTTTAAAGTTAAACCAGAAGAATTACCAGACAGAATTACAAGTCTGCAAAGCGAACTTAGAAATAGTCAGAAAGAATTAGAAACCTTAAAGGCACAGTTAGCGATCGCAAAATCTGATAGCTTACTACAAACAGCCGAATCTGTAGGCGATTATAAAATTATTGTCGCTCAATTAGAAGGTGTTGATCCAGAATCTTTGAAAAGTGCAGCCGAACGTTTGCTGCAAAAACTAGGTAATGGTGCGGTGGTACTGGGTTCTGTTCCTGAAGAGGGGAAAGTTAGTATAGTTGCAGCTTTTAGTCCTGAAGTGAACAAAAAAGGTTTGCAAGCTGGTAAATTTGTAGGTGCGATCGCTAAAATCTGCGGTGGCGGCGGCGGTGGAAGACCAAACTTAGCCCAAGCCGGCGGTAGAGATGCAAGTAAATTGCCAGAGGCATTAGCACAAGCGGAAAGTGAGTTAAAATCCGCGCTGGGTTAATTTATTGTATAGCAAGCATTTTGCCTGTTTTTAGTAGTTTATGAATTTCTAGGTTAGGGTGGGTTAGATAAGAGTTTAACCTACCTTTGATTTATTTCCAATTGTGAAACTTGCAACGAATAGTCCGAAATTTGTTCGATTCTTTTCACCACTAATAGAAGCACTTAAAGAATTAGGTGGTTCTGGTCGTCCTTCTGAGGTAAGAGATTTTATTGCAAAACGATTAAATGTATCTGAGGAAGAAAGAACAGAGTTGCTTAAGGGTGGCGCTCCCCGTTTTGATAATCAAGTCGCATGGGCTAGATTTTACCTAGTCAAAGCTGCTTTAATGGACTCCTCAAAGCGTGGTGTTTGGAGTCTTAACGATCAAGGTAGGGCTATTAAGCTTCTATCACTCAATGATGCTTTATTTCTTTATAAGAAAGTTCAGTCCGAATCTCAAGGTGGTAGAGATTCTACGGAAGAATTATCTCAGGATGATGAAATACTTGAAGAAAATATTGCTCCAAATAATACTACAGTCATTGATGATTCATCATATCGTAAAAAGCTGCTTGAAACTTTGATATCGCTTCCCCCAGCGGGATTTGAACGCTTGTGTCAGCGGCTATTGAGAGAGTCAGGCTTTGAAAAAGTTACTGTCACAGGACGTTCAGGGGATGGCGGTATTGACGGTCATGGAATATTACAAGTAAATCCATTTTTAAGCTTCAAAGTACTTTTTCAGTGTAAAAGATACGTCGGTTCTGTATCCTCTCCACAAGTCAGAGATTTTCGTGGCGCAATGATGGGTAGGGCTGATAAAGGAATTATCATAACAACGGGTACTTTTACACCAGATGCTCAAAAGGAAGCTGTACGAGATGGTGCATCACCCCTTGAACTAGTTCATGGAGAGAAACTACTTGATATGTTTGAGAATTTAGAACTAGGGTTAATACCTCGCAAAACATTTGATGTAGATATTCACTTTTTCAAAGAATTTCAATCTTGAAAGAGTCAGCTAATTCGTTAACTGTGCTTATCTTCATATATCGCCCTAAAATAGAGTCAGACAACGTAATATCCCCATACCACTACGCCGAAATACTCAGATGCAAAAAGTCACAATTGACGATATCCAACGAGATCCTTTGAAATACCTTAATCAAGTTGCGGCAGGTGAAAGCTTTGTTATTGTCCAAGCAGATAAGCTAATTGCTGAATTAAAACCAGTTACACCCACCAGCAAACAGCAACGCCCATTTGGTTTATGTGCTGGAGAATTTATACTACCTGATGATTTTGATGCACCTTTGCCCGAAGAGATTTTAAATGCATTTGAGGGCAGATGAAAATTCTTCTAGACACTCATATTTTCTTGTGGTTTATTAGTAGTGACAATCGCCTTTTAACAGATGTTCGAGATGCTATTCGCAATTCAGACAATGAAGTATATCTGAGTGTAGTTTCAATATGGGAGTCCATTGTCAAATATCAATTAGGGAAATTGCCACTACCAGCATCTCCCGAAATTTATCTTACCAAACAACGCGATCGCCATCAAATTGCAAATCTTGATCTAGCTTTTATTAAGGGTGATAGTCTACGGCTCGCTCTACCCACCACAGAAACCGAATACGAAAAAATTCAGCCTAATCTCTTTATAGAGCGTATTAGACTGAATTTCTGCATTTTGAATGCAATTTATGGGAAACTCTAAGATTCTCTTCCCGATGCCCAGGTATCACGCCATTTTACAGTACCTTCTTTCGCAATCACCCAACGGCGATTTACCAAATTTTCGCGCAAAGGCGATCGCCCCTCCCGCCACATGGCATATTTATAAGCAATTAGCTTACCAGCACTTTCATCAAAGGGAATCTCAGCAGACCACGTATTTGAGTTGATGTACTCTAAAGGATATGCTTTGCTGATATCCCAGTTACCCAACTCTGGGCAATCTCCTGTCACCACAATGATTTCACCGGGTTGGGTATGGACGCCAGTGAGTTGGACGCGCACAATTGTCTGTCCTTTTATCCGTTCGCCAACGTGGCTGAAAACAAACACTCCCCGTTCTTCTACTACGAAGTTATAAATCTTGCCGTCTTTTACCTGATACTTGTTGCGAGTCACCACACAGGTATGTTCGCCATCGGGCAATTCTGTTTCTACTTCTGGTAAAGTAACTTCTGCTCCCCGGTTTAAAGCTACAAAACACAGTGAGTCACGATAGCGGCGCAAATAACAATAAACGTCGGGTGTTAAGTATTTTTGCCAGTGACTACCCATTGATACGGCTGGATTCAGTCGCCGTAATCCAGACAATAGCCTGATGCAACGATAAATCTCACTCTCAGTATCCCAACTTTCCATCATTGGGCGATTGTACGGGTCATTACCGCCATCGCTGTCATCGTGTAGATATTGCTCTGTACCATAATATATACAGGGAATGCCGCGAGATGTCATAATTAGGGCGATCGCAACCTTCAGCATCGCTGGATCGGGATTTAGCGATTGAAAGCGGCACATATCATGGTTATCGATGAAGGTGACTAACTCTGTTGCCCCCTTGTAGCGATAATCTTGGTCAAAGATGTATTGAATTGTTTGGAATCCGTTTTCTGAACCTTGCGCTAGTGCGGCTCGAATTGCCACGCACAACCCAAAGTCTAGAAGTGTCATACCTGAGTGGTTAACAAATTCCACCGAGAGATCGTCACTAGGATTACTGTAAATCCATTCACCAAAAATAAATACATCTGGTTTGTGATTGGTCATGTCGCCGGTGAATTCTTGCCAAAACCAGATAGGCATATGCTTGACAGTATCCACCCGCAGTGCATCTACACCTCTGTCTAGCCATTGTTTAATTGCTGACTTGATATACTCCCGATATTCCGTATTGTTTTCATTGAAAGTTGCTAGACCACATAGTTCACAGTTCTGTACTTGCCAATCGTCTTCCCAGTTCTGCACTTCGCCATAGTGGTGATACCAATGATTGACATCATCGTTGAAGTCAGCAATTTTAACGCCATCATCAAATAATTCACCTTTGCTACCACTGGTATCAGGGCTGCTATGGTTGCAGACAATATCCAGCACCAGCTTCATATTGCGCTTGTGCAGTTCAGCAATTAACCGATCAAAGGTCGTATTTTTTTCTTCTTGAGTAGCGTTTAAAGAAGGGTTGTCTTCGTCAGCAATGTATCGAGGATTAAGCCGCTTAAAATCTTTTGTCCAATAGCCATGTAGCGCAGCATTACCAACAAATAATTCTTCAACCTGCTCGAACAGCGGAGTTAGCCAAAGGGCTGTGACTCCCATGTTTTTGAGGTAGTCCAACTTGTCAATGACACCTTGCAAGTCTCCACCCCAGTACTTACCCCAATCTTGCCTACTAGGATCGTACAGTTCTGAGTTTGCACCTTCGCTGTTGTCTGGATCGCCATCATAAAAGCGATCTACTACAAGAAAGTAAATGGTTTCCTGACGAAATTCAATATCTCTAGTGTAAAGGAACTCTAGGTCAACCTCCGTATCTGATGGTGGTGTTTCTATAAGAGCTTCTACTTTTTCTTGTGCAGAATCAACTTTATATTGATCTGGTGAAAACTGGGATGGAGGGGTTGTTACCATAAAAAACTCAAAATTTCACGAAATTCAGGTTTGTAGATTCAACAGTACAGCGTTTCGAGTATTGTGTGTAACTACAAACATCGGAATTATGACATCCTGCCTACGGTGTAGGTATCTATCGCTAGCTAGTTTATAATTCTACCGATAGATGTAATTCCTCTGCTAGAGGATAAAAACAAAGGAATACAGCAGTTATTGACGGTAATTGCTTTCTAACAAAAATTTACAATATCAATATTTAGTCAAAGCAACCTGTGGGAAATACTGAGCCTAGCTTGTGTTTGAGTAGATTAGACACATTCTGCGAGAGGCTTATCGAACTTCATAACATAATTGAGTGAAATTATTTGTTTTAAAGAATGTGTATTTATCTTTAAGATTTTTAAAGAAAGTAAATAATAAGTAATCAAAAAATATATAAATTTGAGTTAACAAACTCCTTTTGTTACCACTGGATGTCAAGCTATAGAGTTGTGCGCGAAAAATAATCATTGAGTAGCAGTGGCTAGATCATTAGAACTATTCAAGCCAAAGTATTTTTATAAAAATGGTAATTATGTATGACAGAACAAGATAAGAGTGTAAGATTGCTTAAAGGTCGCACAGCATTTATGTTTATCCACGGCATCGGCCAACAAAACCCTTTTGAAACTGTGGACTTTTTCACCCAAAACTTTTTAAAATACTTCGATAAGCAAAATTTATCTTTCAAGCTAGAACACCTAATTGCTAAAGGCAGACTATCAACTGGCTCTGTTTGGACGGAAAGCTTTGTCAGATTGAATTCAACTGACAATGATCAAGACTGGGTAATTGATGTTCATGAGTTTTACTGGGCAGCTAACACAGAAAATAAAATCAGTGTACCTGAGATATTGCAATGGGCGGAGCAGACCCTTGATGGCACAATCAAGTTTTACAATCGTCAGGAAAATAAAGCCTTATTAGATGCACTTTTGTTTAACAGTAATCGGAAAAAGGTTTTTAAATACCGTCTGCGATCGCTTACAATATTGCTGCGGATATTTAACTTGATATATCCAGTATTGCGAACAATAATTTGGTTAATTCTGTTATTTTTAGGCCCATTTCTTAGAGGTCGTTTTTTGCAATCAGCCTGGAAGCTAAGTAAACAACTTATAACTCCACCCTTGGTTAATTTCATTGGTGATATCGCCATCTACAGCATCACTGATCAAAAGTCACCCTACAGAAAAATTCGCCAGCAAATACTCACAGAATCTGTAACATTGCTAAAGGCGATTCTCAAAGATAAAGGGGCAAATTACGACCAAGTAATACTAGCTGGACATTCTCTCGGCAGTTGTATTGCCTATGACACATTAAACCTTCTGTGTATTGATGCAAGTTTTGCTCACGATCACAATACAAGTCTGTTGCTAAATAAGATTAAAGGGCTAATTACCTTCGGTTCACCACTAGACAAAATCGCCTTTTTCTTCCGAGAGGTAGCACAGGAAGGACAGTATATTAGACAGCGGATTTTAGAACACCTCAACTCTTTCCGGGTGAAATCAGAATTTTCACTGCAAAGTCAATACCTGGCTAATAACCCTGTAGTATACAAACTCGATCAAGTCCGTTGGGTCAATTACTACCATCTGAAAGACCCAATCAGCGGTCATTTGGATTACTATGAAAACCTAGATAATGTTGAAATGAAATATCAGGCATCTTGGGGAGATCAAGGACACCAAGGTTACTGGTTCAATTCAAGTTTTTACGAAGACATCGCCGATCGCTTTCTATATGTCTCAAATCAGGATGGAGAGTCAGGAGTTTGTGCAACCCGATTACAGTAAGGCTTAATTAGTACTGGAAATTAGCTTTAAACAAGATTTTGTTACACATTGTCACTTTCAATCTGTTATTACTATAAAGCAATTAATTTAGGTAGCAATTATGACCAAACACGACAAGATTTTTAACTCACCCAAGACATCAGAAGAATCACTAAGTCCAGAGGAAGCGGTAGCGGCGGTAGCAGTTGTCACCGCGATCGCTGATTCATCGATTGAAGATGTAGATGCAGAAAGTTTAGCGGGTATCCTCTGGGAATTCGAGGTATTCGAGGAATACTCAGAAGATGAAATTACAGAAATAGTCGATAGACTTATGGGCATTGCAGAAGACGAGGGAATTGGACCTTTGTTTAATGCTGCCAAAGTATCTCTCTCAGATGAATTAGTACTCGATGGTTTTGCTGCTGGGGTGATAGTGCTTTTAGACGATGAACTCGCCATCCCTAAACAAAAACAAGCCTACCTCAAAAAGCTACAAACAGCCTTGGAACTTGAGGATGAAGAAGCAGAGGAAATCATCAAAGAGGTAATTGCAGCCTTTAAAGAAGCAGAAGAAGAATATGAAGACGACGAAGATGACGAAGATGAAACAGTAGTCATAGAAGATTATACTCAACAAACCTATGACTCCCCCTTAGGTAATTTTACAGTAGCGATTCCAGTTGATCCCCAGCAGGGTGGTAAAATTCAAAGTCAAGAAGGAGTCGTTGGTTTTTCCGATGACGTCGGTACTTTGTTGAGAATCGATTACTATCCTTTCCCCTTGGAACAGTCAGAAGAATTGAAGTCTGTTGGACAAGAAAAATATTTACAAACAATTTTAGTAGAGAAGTATATACCCCAAGCAATTTTTGCCAATGTCCCAGATGCTTCTGTGGAGTATAGCGAATATCTGGAAGACATTTTGTCAGGAGCTTACTATGTGTTAGTCGATATGCCCCAAGGTTCGACGATTTCTAAGCAAGAAAATAATGGAACTGCTATTAGATTAGATGCTTACCGAGGGCTGCTCACATTTATCAGTGGTGAGTTTTTGTATATAGTTAGCAGTCAACACAGCTTTTTAAACGGTGAAACTCCCGATTCAGTTGAAGAAGAAGCCGAAGACATTAAGGATAATATTTTAGAGTTTGTTGAGACTATAGAGTTTACTTAGAAAGAGAATGGGGAGTAGGGAGTAGGGAGTAGGGAGACAAGAAAGGTTTCTTACCAATGCCCAATGCCCAATGCCCCTAACTCTTCTAAGATATGCTAACCTAGTGTAGTTAACTATAATCTCGCACATCTAAGAATTCGGGTGTTTCCCAGGTGGGAAATGCACTTAGATGGAGGTTTAACCCGAATAGGAGTTAGAAATATATGCCAGTCGTTTCATTGGCTCAAATGATGGAGTCAGGGGTTCACTTTGGGCATCAGACCCGGCGTTGGAACCCAAAAATGTCTCCTTACATTTACACTTCCCGCAATGGTGTACATATCATCGACTTGGTGCAAACCGCCCAGTTGATGGATAATGCTTATAACTATATGCGATCGCACTCTGAGCAAGGGAAGAAATTTCTTTTTGTCGGTACAAAACGGCAAGCAGCTGGAATTATTGCCCAAGAAGCTAGCCGTTGTGGTTCCCACTACATTAACCAACGTTGGTTGGGCGGAATGTTGACCAACTGGGCGACCATCAAAACACGGGTAGACCGCCTGAAAGATTTAGAACGACGCGAAGAAACTGGCGCACTAGATTTATTACCGAAAAAAGAAGCATCAATGCTGCGTCGGGAAATGACGAAGCTTCAGAAATACTTAGGCGGCATTAAAACAATGCGAAAAGTACCCGATATCGTGGTAATTGTAGACCAACGGCGGGAATATAACGCAGTTCAAGAATGCCAAAAACTGAGTATTCCCATTGTGTCTATGCTGGATACAAACTGTGACCCAGATGTAGTAGATATCCCTATCCCAGCAAACGACGATGCTATCAGGTCAATTAAGCTGATAGTCGGAAAATTGGCGGATGCCATTTATGAAGGTCGTCACGGTCAGCTCGATGGTGAAGAGTATGACGAAGATTACGAAGGCGGTGAGTATGACGAAGACTACGAAGAAAGCGAATATACTGACGCCGTAATTCCCGATGAGGAACCAGAGGAATAAGTAAAGTAGGGGTGAAGCAAGTGTCCCAGGGAAGACGGTTGCTCGCAGAGTAGTAGCAAACCACTTTAGACTACGGCAACTCGGAGGCTAAAGTGGAGGCGAAAAAACTCATCCCTCATAACTTCATTATTTTTTCTCCCCCAGCCCTGAGTAATATAGAAATACTCAACACCCGTGAGCGATTACAACTCAAGGTCAAGTTAGGAATTGAGGCAACATGGCGGAAATATCTGCAAAACTCGTCCAAGAGCTACGCCAAAAAACTGGTGCCGGCATGATGGACTGCAAAAAGGCGCTGAAAGAGACTGATGGCAACATAGAAGAAGCCGTAGACTGGCTACGGAAAAAGGGTATCGCTTCGGCGGGAAAAAAAAGTGATCGCATTGCGGCAGAAGGTCTAGTAGACACTTACATTCAGCCAGGTGGTCGGGTGGGTGTACTCATAGAAGTCAACTGCCAAACCGACTTTGTTGCTCGTAACGAGGCTTTTAAAGCTTTAGTTAAGAACCTCGCAAAGCAAGCGGCAACTGCTGACAGTGTAGAGTCTTTGTTGGCTCAACCATATATTGATAATGAAGGCGTAATTGTCGAAGAATTCATCAAGCAAACTATTGCCACGCTCGGTGAAAACATCCAAGTCCGTCGCTTTGTCAACTTTCCCTTATTAGAAGGCACACAAGGTATAGTAGACAGCTACATTCACACTGGCGGTCGAGTTGGTGTATTGGTAGAACTGAGTTCTCAAACTGAGTCTGTGGCTACTAATCAAGAGTTCCAAAGCTTGGCACGTAACACTGCTATGCAAGTTGCAGCTTGCCCAAATGTCGAGTACGTGAGCGTAGACCAAATCCCTACCGAAATTGCCCAAAAAGAAAAGGAAATTGAAATGGGCAAGGATGATTTGGCAAATAAGCCAGATAACATCAAAGAAAAGATTGTTCAGGGACGGATTGAAAAACGCCTAAAAGAATTGACTTTGCTAGATCAGCCTTACATTCGCGATCAAAGTATTTCCGTGGAAGACCTCTTGAAGCAAGTAAAGGCTCAATTAGACGAAGACATTCAAGTGACTCGCTTTGTTCGGTATGTACTGGGCGAAGGCATTGAAAAGCAAGAAAGTAACTTTGCTGAAGAAGTTGCTGCTCAAATGGGAGCCAAGTAATATTTAGTCATTAGTCATTAGTCTTTACCAAGGACATAGACGCGCCAGCGGCTTCCCGCAGGGTAGGACTAATGACTAATGACTCTTTACCAAACAGGTCAAGCAAATAGCGTGGCCTGTATTTTATTTAATAGAAGATGCGAAATTGCGGCTTTAATTTAAAATCTAAAATCCTCTGGAAAGTTATCCTCAAATAAACAGTATTTTTGTACTATAAAATAGTTCACATGGGCAAGAACGAGAAGATATGGCAAGAGCAATTGAGCGAATTGAACAGGATATTGCAGCACTGAAGGAATCGATAGAGGCGATCGCGGTAGAACTGCAAAGCGCTTATGGTAGTTATCTAACCATCTTAGGGCTAGCTATGCGAAAACAGTTGATTCTGGCAAGTTACCACCTCTGTACCCAGGGCTATCCCGAAAATTTTCTACATTTATCATTGAATCAGCGCCAACAATTGCAACAAGCCATCCGCAAGTTGGGTCAACTGGCAGCCGAGCAATTGCTCACTTATATTAAAAGTGAGGAAACAGGGGGAGATGAAACAGATGGAGAAGATGAGGGAGATAGGGAAGATGAGGAAGTAACATCCTTCTCATCTCCTGTGAACATTGGCACATCTACCCCTGAGCCTCTTACCCCCGACACCTCTAGTCCTATAGAACTGGCGAAATGGCAACATAACTTAGAGGAGGTCACGCAAGAGATACTGAAAAAACTTTCCCATGATGCTAATCTTTTATTACAAAAAGCTAGGATATTACCCAAACAATTACCGGAACCGATTTTAGCAGCAGCGGCTGCGGCTGCATCAGAAGCATCTGCCGAAGTAATGCCAGGGCCACCCAACTTATTAAACTTAGTAATTGAAATTGAAAATGAGCAGCAGTCAGAAGATTCTGGACTGACACACATTATGGCCATTAACCTGCGGCTAGGGGAAATTGAATTTGCTGATGCGACACTCTCCTGTGAACGCAGGCAGATCCGTAGTATCTTAGTTCATCTGAATAAGCTAGGGCGAGAGTATCAAAAAAAACATCGGGAAAGGGAAATTGCTGAAGCTGAAGCTGCGTGGCGTGCTAGTTGGTTTGAAGATTAGTCATTTGTCATTAGTCATTTGTCATTTGTGAATAACTAATGCCCCATGCCCAATGCCCAATGCCCAATGCCCCATGCCCAATAACCAATGACTAATGAAAAACCAGATTGGATACGATTACATAAAGCCTTAGCAATAGAGGCTGAACATGGCTTTACAGACTTGGTAGGCAGACAATACCGCTTCAGTGAATTCCTTAGCCTGACTTTGGGCAAATTCCCAACAGGCTTGCCCCAAACTGAACGCCGCCGTTGGCAAGGGCTAGCAGTGCAATTTGCTAGTTATCCACATCTGGCACTGGAAGAAAGACAACACTTAGTAGCAGAGACTCACAGGTATCTCTATCAACTAGAGCAGGGGGAGCAGGGGAGCGGGGGAGCAGGGGAGCAGGGAAAAAAAATCCAAAATCCAAAATCTCTAATTGTTGCTGAGGTAAGTCGCAGGCTTGCACCGAAAATTGAGCAAAAGCTCAGTGATTTACCAGAAATAGGCGGCAAAAAAGCTGATAATTTGGCACGGCTTGGTTTACACACCGTCCGCGACTTGCTTTTTTACTATCCCCGTGACCACATTGATTATGCGCGTCAGGTAAATATCCGCGAGTTACAGGCGGGTGAGACAGTGACAATAGTAGCTACAGTGAAGCGTTGCAACTGCTTTACTAGCCCCAAAAATCAGAAATTATCAATTTTAGAACTGGTTGTCAAAGATAACAGTGGTCAAATCAAAATTGGTCGTTTTTATGCAGGTACGCGCTTTAGCAGTCGCGCTTGGCAAGAAAGTTTAAAACGCCGTTATCCAGTGGGTAGTATTCTGGCGGCGTGTGGGTTGGTGAAAGAAAGTAAATACGGCTTGACACTGGATAATCCCGAATTAGAGGTTTTGGGAAATCCAGGAGATTCGATTGAGTCGCTGAATATTGGGCGGGTGGTGCCAATTTATGGACTGACTGAGGGAGTGGTGGCGAATACAGTGCGACAAGCGGTAATTGCGGTTTTACCTGCTGCGGCTCAGATGAAAGACCCTCTGCCAAGTGGTTTGCGAGACAAGTATGGTTTGATGGAATTGAAAGATGCGATCGCTAATATCCATTTTCCTACTGATAGTGCGGCTCTGCAAGTCGCCCGTCGTCGTCTAGTCTTTGATGAATTTTTCTACCTACAACTTGGTTTACTACAACGTCAGCAGCAAGCAAGGGCGATTCAAACCAGCGCCATCCTTGTCCCACGAGGTCAACTCGTGGAGAAATTCCACGAAATACTGCCTTTTCAACTTACTGGTGCACAGCAACGAGTCCTCAACGACATTCTCAACGACCTCCAGAAACCTGTGCCAATGAATCGTTTGGTGCAAGGCGATGTTGGTTCTGGTAAAACGGTCGTCGCCGTGCTAGCTATTCTCGCAGCAATTCAATCCGGCTATCAAGCGGCGCTAATGGCTCCTACAGAAGTTTTGGCAGAACAACATTATCGCAAGTTAGTTAGTTGGTTTAATTTATTGCATTTACCAGTGGAATTACTGACTGGTTCCACTAAAGTTGCTAAAAGAAGACAAATACATTCTCAGTTGGAAACTGGTGAATTACCTCTGTTAGTCGGAACTCACGCCTTGATTCAAGACCCCGTAAATTTTCGGCAACTGGGGTTAGTAGTGATTGATGAACAGCATCGTTTTGGGGTAGAACAACGGGCGCGTTTACAGCAAAAAGGTGAGCAACCCCATGTATTAACGATGACAGCTACCCCGATTCCCCGAACCTTAGCACTAACGATACATGGGGATTTGGATGTGAGCCAAATTGATGAGTTACCGCCAGGACGGCAAAAGATTCAAACAACAGTGCTATCAGGTCAGCAACGCACCCATGCTTACGACCTCATTCGCCGAGAAATTGTCCAAGGAAGACAAGTTTATGTGGTTTTGCCCTTAGTAGAAGAATCAGAAAAACTGGATTTGCGATCGGCTGTAGAGGAGCATCAAAAGCTACAGGAAAGCGTTTTTCCCGACTTTCAAGTGGGGCTGCTCCACGGTCGCTTGAGTTCAGCCGATAAGGATGAAGCGATTACCAAATTTCGGGATAACCAAACACAGGTACTAGTTTCTACTACTGTTGTTGAGGTTGGTGTAGACGTACCTAATGCCACAGTAATGCTCATTGAAAATGCGGAGCGATTTGGCTTGTCGCAACTGCATCAACTGCGGGGGCGTGTTGGTCGTGGCTCGGCTCAGTCCTACTGTTTGTTGATGAGCAGTTCCAGAAGTCCTGATGCTCAACAACGGCTGAAGGTGTTGGAACAGTCTCAGGATGGCTTTTTTATCTCCGAGATGGATATGCGTTTTCGTGGGCCAGGGCAAGTACTGGGGACTCGGCAATCGGGAGTGCCAGATTTTACCTTAGCGAGTTTAGTTGAGGATGAAGAAGTTTTACTTTTAGCGCGGCAAGCAGCAGAGAAAATTATCGAGATGGATGCAAGTTTAGAGCGCTGGTATTTGATGAAAGAAGAATTGAAGTATCGGTATGAGCGGTTAATGGGCGGGGCGATTTTAACATAATATATTCTGAGTTATTTCGTCGTGACAACGTGATAATAATCTCTAATACAAGTCGTTAGCCAAGATGAGGGTTTAATAACTGCGATGTCTACGACGGGCTACGCCTACGCCATAAGTTTATTACGATTGAATATATTGTAGGCTCCATCAAAATCACCTAAAATCTACCTTGCTAAACGCTCTAGTAATGAAACAAATCAAAATTATTGTAGAAAAACATTCTGACGGTTATGTTGCCTATCCTCTTGGCATTAAAGGGGCAATAGTTGGTCAAGGTGACACCTATGAAGAAGCCTTAGCCGATGTCAAGTCAGCTATTCGCTGCTACATTGGGATATTTGGCAAAGAAATGCTCGAAGATGAATCACCAGTAATAGAAGCCTTTCTTACAGAGGCAGAGGTGGCTATTTAATGCCTAAGTTTCCTGTCGATGCTCCGAAGAAGAGAGTTATTAAAGCATTTGAGTTGTTAGGATTTCGGATTGTTCGAGAACGTGAACATATAGTTATGGCGCGAGAGAATGAAGATGGATCACAGACGCCATTGGTAATGCCTAACCAATCTCAAGTAAAATCAGGGACATTAAGAGCAATTTGCACTCAAGTAAGTATCTCGCGGGAAGAGTTCTTAACAGCTTATGAGCAAAGTTGAGCAAAGAACCCAATTTAGAGACGTGACATAGAACTTTAAAGTTTTGGACTGTGCTTGATTTATCTTGGCATAAAAGGAGAATTAACATGGATCAGTTTATGGAAGTTGCAATTCAAGAAGCAAAAGAAGGCAGACAAGAAGGTGGAATTCCTATTGGTTCGGTTCTCGTCAAGGATGGTAAGATTCTCGGCAGAGGACACAATAAACGTGTGCAAGATGGCGATCCTGTTACCCATGCCGAAATTGATTGTCTCCGCAATGCTGGGAGAGTTGGCAGCTACAGAGGTACAATACTCTATTCAACTTTAATGCCATGTTAC
>NZ_JBGTFY010000143.1:0-16229 GCF_041747015.1 Nostoc sp. | reverse complement strand
ATGAAAAGTTTGTAGTAAGCACTTTAGTGCTTAGAAAATAAGGACTGAAGTCCTTGCTACGAACTTTCTTACCCGACTATTAGCACAGAACAACGATAATTCGATCAATTAGTGTACCTCATAACTTTGGGAAGTGCTGTAATTAGACGATAAAGGCTGAAATAGCAAACACGTTCGTAGTATCTTGCACAACAGCAATTAGGTCATTATTTCTGTAGATGAGGGTATCCAAGGCTGCGCTACCACTGAAGTTAGAGTTTTTTTGGAGAGTGTAGTTATTGATACTACCACCAATCCTAATCTTGTCGCCTTCCGACGACTTGAAGTCTGTGATAATGGCATATCCACTACCCAAATAGTTAATGTCGGTGGAGAAAGAACCATTGTAACCAAGACCAAATGTATCTGCCCCAGTACCGCCAGTCAACCTGTCGATTTCGCCAGTACTACTGCCACTACCGTAGCCATTTAAGAAATCATTGCCTGCACCACCAATTAATGTGTCATTTCCACCTCCCCCATAGAGCAGATCGTTACCATCTTCACCACTCAAGTAGTCATTACCTACGAGAGTACCACTACCATTAGTGATTTCGTCGCCGAAGAGTACATCACCACCCGTCCCACCGTAGAGTGAGTCATTACCAGTGCCACCGATTAGGTTGTCAACGCCATCACCACCGTAGAGATAATCGTTACCGCCTTTACCTTCAAGGTAATCGTTTCCTCCCAAGCCACTCAGATAGTTTGAGTAATCATTTCCTGTAATCTTGTTGTTGAGGTTGTTGCCAAAGCCATAGTAAGCAGTAGCGGAGTACAACAATGTCAAATTTTCTAGGTTTGCCCCTAGAGTGTAGCTAGCGTAGGATAAAACTGTATCAGTACCCTGATTACTATATTCAGTAATGGTGTCAGCCGTGTCCCCCGTTGCAGAAATCAGGTAAGTATCATTGCCCGTTCCACCAAGTAAAATATCCGTGCCTGCTCCACCCCACATAAAGTCATCGCCTGCTTCACCATAAATAACATCCTTGCCGTTATCTCCGTAGAGAGTATCTTTGCCAGCGCGACCTAGTATAGTGTCGTTGCCGTTGCCGCCAAGAACTAGGTCATTTCCCTCTCCAGCATCGATAATGTCGTCTCCGCCTCTGCCATTAATGTTATCGTTGCCTGCAAAGCCAAAAATGGAGATATCAGCGGCTTCAGTGCCGTTTAAATTGTCATTGCCAGAAGTGCCGAAGATAGCCATAAAATAATTCCTGTTGTAATTTTCTGAGGATTTAGGCAAGTGTCATATTTCCTTCGTAGAGGTTGGCTAAAGCATAGGCAAAGACTGCGCTCTACACCTCATAACAGAAGATATATGTAATAGTTGCGTGAGTCCTGACATATTCTCCAATATGAATATGCTGTTTTTCGGATTTACTTGATTATTTATTATGTAATTTACCAACTTTTACCAACATATTTAAACTAAAGTTGGTAAATTAGGGATTAGTTGAGCTAATTCTTCCCTACGCAACTATGCCATTGGATTTATCGCCGCTTTGGATATCACTCAAAACTTCATTACTTGCCACATTTATCACCTTCTTTTTGGGTATCGCTGCTGCCTACTGGATGCTGGGATATCGTGGCAAAGGTAAATCGTTGATTGAGGGTATCTTTATTGCGCCCCTGATTTTACCGCCTACGGTGGTTGGTTTTTTGTTGCTGCTATTTTTTGGGAAAAATGGCCCTGTAGGGAAACTCATGCAGGCTTTTGACTTCACCATCGTCTTTACTTGGTATGGTGCAGCGATCGCAGCCACAGTGGTATCTTTTCCTTTAATGTATAAAACTGCACTGGGAGCCTTTGAACAAATAGATGGTAATCTGTTGCGAGTAGCTAGAACCCTTGGCGCAGCTGAAGCCACAATATTTTGGCGCATCAGTTTCCCTTTAGCGCTACCTGGTATTGTAGCGGCGACAATGCTCGCTTTTGCCCGTGCTTTGGGAGAATTTGGGGCGACGTTGATGTTAGCTGGTAACATTCCAGGACAAACGCAGACAATCCCAATGGCAATTTATTTTGCTGTGGAAGCGGGAGCAATGGACGAAGCTTGGTTTTGGGCGATCGCAATTATGGTGATTTCTCTATCTGGAATTATTGCAGTCAATTTCTGGCAAGAATTGAGGGAAAAGAGGAGGGGAGCAGAGGGAATGGGGGGACAAGGGAGTGAATCATCTTTATTGTCTGCGCCTTCGTCAACAGTTGGACTTTTTGTAGACATCGAAAAACAACTGCCGAGTTTTCATCTTAGAGTGTCTTTCAATAGCAATGAGCAACCTTTGGGATTGTTAGGGGGTTCTGGTGCTGGTAAGAGTATGATTTTGCGCTGTCTTGCGGGGATAGAAACACCAAGTAGAGGACGCATAGTTTTAAATGGCAGAGTCCTGTTTGACTCGGAACAAGGAATTAATGTGCCCAGCCGCGATCGCCGCATCGGTTTTTTAGTGCAGAATTACGCCCTGTTTCCGCATATGAGTGTGGCGCAAAATATCGCTTTCGGCTTGCCCAAAAAACTATCTGCTGGGAGTATTAGAGTGCAGGTAGAAGAGCAACTATTAGCGATGCAGTTGCAGGGATTAGGCGATCGCTATCCGCACCAACTTTCTGGGGGGCAACAACAACGGGTAGCTTTAGCAAGAGCATTGGCAAGTCAACCGCAAGCATTGCTTTTAGATGAACCTTTTTCCGCACTTGATACCCATCTGCGTAGTCAATTAGAACAGCAAATGACAGAAACTCTAGCTGGCTATCAAGGTGTGACTCTATTTGTCACTCATAATATGGAGGAAGCTTACCGGATTTGCCCGAATCTGTTGGTATTGGAGCATGGTAGAGCCGTTCATTATGGCAGCAAATATGATATTTTTCAGCATCCTACTACCGTTAGTGTCGCCCAACTTACCGGATGTAAAAACTTCTCCCGTGCTGTTCTCCAGTCATCACAACAGGTAGAAGCGACTGATTGGGGTTGTACTCTCCAAGTAATTGAACCAATCAAGGGCGAATTATCCCACATCGGCATTCGTGCCCATCAGTTCATTTTCACCAACGATTCATCACAGGAAAATACCTTTCCCTGCTGGGTAATACGAACAAGTGAAACGCCCCATCGAATGACGTTGTTTCTCAAACTACATTCTGCTGGCAAGAATTCTCAAGATTATCATCTGCAAGCTGAAATTTTCAAAGAAAAATGGACGACGATGAAAGACCAACCTTTTCCTTGGTATGTGCGTTTAGATCCTCTGCGCTTGATTTTGATGGAATGAATCCCCAGAGATATGCAACAAGCAGCGATCGCGGAAAACCCTAAAGAATTCTTTCGGGATGTGATGATGAGCTTTAGTGAGCGAATGTGGTCAGCTAGCTGGTGTTCAGGACTTGAGTTTATTCTGTGGAAGAAAATCAGGGAATGCTCAGATGACCTAACCTTAAGAGAGATTGCTGATTTTAACTTCTACAGTGGTCTAGCTGGGGGATGGTGGATGTGGGATGAAAACCAAAATTGTGAAGTATTTGTATCTCTTGAACAATGGCTAAAACTTTACAATAACTATAAAGAAGATAAGGAAAATCTCTGACAGAAAATTCTCTGATGCTAATTATGAAAAATATTTGCATAGTGGATTAGTAGTTTAATCCACAAAATATATGTTTTCTTTCCCTGCTCATCCTCAGACCAAAAACAAATTATTAAACCTTTTACACGGTGATAATCATGCCTGTGAAAGGTTAACCAACAAAATTAAAAGTCAATCTCCTAACTTGAATGAGCAACAATGTTGGGAAAAAGCTATTAACAATTTAATCAGAGATAGACATTAAAATTTATCATATCGGATTTGAAACCCTTCTTTTCTGTGTAAAAAACCGACTATCTGAGTTATCCAGTTCGCAAGCCGATTAAATTTATGCTCAATGGCCTTGTCGTTGGCATTGAACGCAGAGATGCACCTTCAAGGGCTGATCGCACCCTCGCTGTGTCCTCATATTTTATGGGAAGGTTGAAGCTAAGTAGAAACGATGATTCAATCTACAATTGAATGTAAATTCCCAATCCCAAATCAAGGGGATTCGCCTCCTAACAACAGGAGCAATGATGAATGCGCTATGGCTAAAATAAAAATTTTGCAAGAAGGTCAGTCCTATACCTTTCGGTCTTACTTTGAGCTACCCTATGAAGCCGATGACATTTTAGCTGAGTTCGACTATTCACTCAAAAGAGCCGAGCTATCTCTACCTAAAACGACTCGACAACTAGATCACCTGCCAGAACTCAAGCAAAAAATAAGAACTTTTTTGCCTTTTGTCAGTCTCAGCAATGAAACTGCCAGAAGAGAAACGCTGGTATCTCCTATCCTACTGGAAGTCGTTATTTGTTGCCAATGTCAAATGCGAATAGAATATCCTCTTACCGTCAATAATTGGCTTAAGGGCTATCTTGATTATCTATTGCGGTCAACCAATAATTTGCTGGTTATTGAAGCCAAAAATGATGACCTCACTAGAGGATTTACCCAGTTAGCTGTAGAGTTAATTGCTCTATCGCATATTGAGGAACAAAATGTGTTTTATGGGGCAGTGACGATGGGTGATGTCTGGCGGTTTGGTAAGCTTGAGCGCAACTCTCAACTGATTACTCAAGATATTAATTTGTTTAAAGTACCTGATGATTTGGAAAGTTTATTCAGAGTCTTGTTGGGAATTTTGGAGGGGATAGAAGCATAAACAAAGACCTTATGATACTTTCTTTCAAAGCCAATTTGCGCGAACGGTGAAAGAGAGATATCAACTCAAATTAATTGTTTACGAACCTTTAACTGAGGAGATCGTGCAATGGATAAACTAGAGCATTACCGTTCCTGCATCCAAACCCTCTTGGAAAAACATAGCCAATATAAATCCCGTGACGAAGATATAGAAAGCGCATTATTTTTTGACCCAGTACGCGTTGGGCTTTGCCCCGCCGTAGGCATCGCTACCAACTCATGCGTATCGGCTGGAAAGGTTTAAAGCGAATCTATTACACCGTCTTACACTTCGATATCAAAGAGGGCAAAATTTGGCTTCAGCAAAATACCACTGATATCGATGTTGGTGAAGAACTATTGGAAATGGGTATTCCCAAAGAAGATATTATTCTGGGGTTGCATCCTCCCTACAAGCGTCCTTACACCAACTATGGTGTTGCTTAAAACCGATTCTGGCGTTGCATAATCGCGGTATGAATCATTGCGGAATTGGAACATCCCAAAATTTGAGATGGTGAAGTAACAGTCAAATGTGCTATCACCCACCAGAACACAAGGCGCGATCGCTCTTGGCGTTGGCGGAATCAGATGCTCTCTGCGAGACTTGCTTCTTTGCAGAAGTATGCGGACTCTCTAACGCTGTGCCATCGCTCTTCAATACTTTCTGGTTAGTCTGCAAATAATCGTGTAGTAAATCGCAACCTCGTGCCAGCAATTTATCCAGTTGGATATCTGCCAAATTCTGGAAAATTACTGTGCCGTTAGCACTACCAGCAGCCAGAGTCTTGCCGTCAGGGCTGAAACTGATGCTGGTTAACTCATCCTTATAACCTTTTAAAGCAATCAGCAAGGTTCCTTCCCGGCTCCAAAGCTTCACTTTGTCATCACTACTAGCTACTAGAGTGTTGCCATTCGGGCTAAAGCTGACGCTGATGAAACTATCGCCATCTCCGGCGAGATCGTATAGCAGATCGCCGTCTCGGCTCCAGAGTTTGACTGTGCTATCAATACTTGCTGAAGCGATCGCTTGACTATCAGGCGACCAAGCTACCCCATTCACCCGGCGACTATGACCAGTTAAGGTATGTAATAGTATACCATCTCGGTTCCAGATTTTCACTGTTTGGTCATCACTGGCTGAGGCTAGCAACTGGCCATCAGGGCTAAAACTTACCCAATTCACTGCATCTTCATGTCCTTGCAAGGTGTTGAGCAGTTTACCGTTGCGGCTCCAAAGCTTCACCGTTTTATCTTTACTAGCTGAAGCAATTACTTGAGCATCGGGCGACCAAGCTACACTCAAAACGGCATCATTATGACCCTGCAAGGTGTTGAGCAGTTTACCTTTGCGGCTCCAAAGCTTCACCGTTTTATCTTTACTAGCCGATGCGATCGCCCCTCCATCGGGGCTGAAACTAACGCCCCAAACTTCACCCTGATGCCCCTGGAAGGTGCGGAGTAGTCTACCGTCTTGATTGAAAAGTTTTACGGTTTTATCACGACTCCCTGCTGCTAGGGTGCGGCCTCCTGGGCTAAAACTGATGCCAGTGATCCAATTATCGTTATCGGCTTTAGGTTTTCGCAATAATACATCGTCCCAACGCCAGAGTTTAATCGTTTTATCTCGACTAGCAGAAGCAAGGGTGCGACCATCTGGGTTGAAACTGACGCTATTTACCCAATTATTATGTCCCCTCAAGGTTCCGAGTAGCACACCTTCAAAACTCCAAAGTTTGAGCGTCTCGTCGGTACTTGCAGAAGCGATGGTCTTACCATCACGGCTAAAACTGACGCTGGTAACTCCAGCACTATGCCCCGATAAGGTTCTCAGTAGCTTACCTTCCAGATTCCACAGTTTGATTGTCTGGTCTAAACTAGCAGAAGCAATAGTTTTACCATCGGGCGACCAAGCTACACTTAAGACTGCATCATCATGTAAGAGCAAGGTTTTGAGCAGCTTACCATCCCGACTCCACAATTTTACCGTCTTGTCAGCACTCGCCGAAGCAATAGTTTGACCATCGGGCGACCAAGTAACACTCAAGACTGCACCGTTATGTCCCTGCAAAGTTTTGAGCAGTTGGTTATCCCGACTCCACAGTTTCACTGTCTTGTCGCTACTCGCCGAAGCCACAATTTGACCATCTGGGCTAAAACTGACACTATTCACCACACCCAGATGCCCTAATAGAGTCGCAAGTAGTTGACCTTCTCGACTCCACAATTTTACTGTCTTGTCTTGACTAGCAGAAGCAACGATTTGACCATCTGGGCTGAAACTGACGCTATTAACTACATCTTTATGCCCCAACAAGGTTTTGACCAAGCTACCATTTAGACGCCAAAGTTTGATTGTAGTGTCTGCACTGGCTGAGGCAATTAAAGAGCGGTCTGGGCTAAATGTAGCACTATTTACCCCAGACATATGTCCTTCTAAGCGGTTATATTCTCTAACCCCAGAAACTGCTTGATAAAGTGCCGTCTGTACTTGCTCTCTTGTATAGGAATCTACCCAGATTGTTTGTTGTAATTTTCTTGCCGCTTTTAAACCTTCTTTTAAAGCATCAATACCTTTTTGCGAGGCAAAGAGGGCTTCACTGGATGCACTGAGGGTTTTTATTTCGCTATCTAATGCTGTCACTATGGAAACACTTAATCCCAGTATGGCGAGAACGGAAGCAGTAAGTGCAATTTTCAACGAACGATTTAATTTAGCTTCACTGAGCCTTTGTTTCTTTTGACTTTCTGCAAGTTTAGCTGTTAACTCTTTCTCTTTAAGTTCAGCTCGCAATTGTTCAATTTCTAATTGACTCAATTCTTCCCGCTTGTGTAACTCCCGCAATTCGGCTAATAAGTCCAATCCCGGTTGGGGATGAGAATCTACCAATTTGGTTCGCTGCTTTTTTTGGCTAAGTTCGCTCTTAAGTCGCTCAATTTCAGTTTGACTCTGTTCTACTTTGTAGCGCAGTTGGTTAAGTTGTAACTGTAAGCTCGATTCTTGTTGTTGCAAGTAGCGAATCAAATTTACTAAATAATCGTGAATCAGTTGATAGCGTTCTGGTACATCAGGAAAGAGAACTACTAAACCAGAGCGCACTAAAATGTCTAACACTAACTCTAGTTTGGCAGCATCTTCTAATTCTGCTAGCTGCGCTGCCAATTCAGCGCGAGTTTTAAAAGGTCGGTTATTGCTTTCATCTGTTAATAAGTATAAAACAAGTAAAGCGGCGCGTTCATTTTCTGGGCCGCAGTCTTTAATCAATTCCTTCAGATATCGCTCGATAAGTTTGTTGGGTCTATACGGCTGATATTCTTCTAGTGTCGTAATGCGCTCATCTTGGATTTGCGCTCCCACAACTTGCAATTCGATGGGGCGGACTTCGCCAAATTCTGTTGATAAATCTTCGATTAAGGCATCAATTAAAGCAGGTTCTAAGTTAAACTGCGATCGCTCTGTCAATTTTCGGATAATTGCTTTAGCATATTCTGGGGAAAAGTTATTTAACTGGTAACGAATATGCTTGTCGAGAATATTATTATTAATCGCTTCCAGTGCCGAAAGGTGTTTAAAGTCTAATAACCGATGTAAATAATCTTCTCGCAAGGAAAGGATAACTTTCACAAAGGGTATATTTAGGCAGTCGCTAATAAATTTATCAAATTCTTGCTTTTGATTGCGATCGCTATAACCAAAGAAAAATTCTTCAAACTGGTCAAAAATTAAAACTGTGATCAGATGGTGATTAGCATTTTCTTTTAGTTGTTGTAAAATGCTGAAGATGGGAACTGGTGTAGCATCAGGCAAAGCTTCGGGTTTAATGGCTACTTCTGATATGATGTCAGCGTAGATGGCAAGGGAAGTGTCACTAGACATTGCCTCAATTAAAGATTTCCTTAATTCCCGCGCCCAATCGGTGTAAACTTGCAGCACTACAGGCACAGCTATTTGATCGCCAATGGCTCGATTTTGCAGTGCTGGAACTAAGCCTGCCGTGACAATAGAACTCTTACCCACCCCTGATTGACCGTGAATCACCGTCAATTTTTGATCGGCGCGGCTAATTCTGCCAATTAAGTTATTAATATCACGCTCCCGACCAGAAGCGATAATTTCTAAAGCAACGCTGCTACTGCCAGAAGGTGACATTAATGCTGGGTTTGTCGCCTGTCTTTGCGGTTGCAAGCGCCCAGCACCGATAAAAGCCCGAAAACCATACTGCTGCTCAACAGAACGCCGTTTCTGTCGAATGTAATAAGCTTCCAAATAGCGCCCTTCTTCAAAGTACAGCGATCGCAGTGTCCGCAATAAGCGAATATAACGATGGGCATCGTATTGATGAGCGCTGCTTTCTAAGGCTGCTGGTAGTTCTTTTGTCGCCTTGTCTAAGTATTCACGAGCTACTTCTGGCTCACTTAAATTTCGCTGGGCTTTCGCTAAAACTAAATAGTAAATTTGCCCCAATAATAATGGAAACAAGCAGTTATAAGGGTCGTTGTGCTTTTGCGCTTCACCTAATTTCAGCAGTGATACGTGGGCTAATATACTCGCCTGTACCCACCGCGACTGCTGCCCAGCCACTTGCGCCAGAAAACCGTAGTCACAAGCTAATTGGATTTGACTACCATAAGTTTGATGTAACTCCAGAGATTTTTGAGCAACCGTCTGCAACTCATCCCACTCTTGCAGATATTGCAAAACCTCTGCAAGTTGACCAATAAATCCAGCAACTATATCTAAACGCCCAGCCACCTGTAAAACATTCAAGCATTGCTGAAAATAAGATTTAGCTGTATACCAATGGCGGCGGTTTTCTGTTTGATTTTGCTCGGCTAAACGGCAATAACACAGTCCAATATAAAACAGCAAAACTCCCTGCCGCAAAAGTAGAGAAGATGGCCGACTCGGAGCCGTAGGCAAAGAAAACACTCCTTCATCTCCCCCTGCCCCCTGCCCCCTGCCCCCTGCCTCCCCTGCCTCCCCTGCCTCCACCAATTTTTGCCAAACTTGTAAGCTTTGCTGAAAATGCCTTAAAGCTGTATTGATGCGATCGCTAATATAATTATCTAGACCAAAAACAAATTCTAAACTAGCGTGTAATTCTGGCTCTAAGGTAATACCACGATTATCCAACTCTTTAATGGCAAAGTGGAGTTCATAGCTTTGTTGCCAAACTTGCTCCACAGTAAAATAATGCTTTGCAAATTGTGGATGTCGGTGTTGTGCAGCATCGGTTGGTAACACCGTGGCAAACAAAGAGTCAGTCTCCTGTTGCAAAAATTGCAGCAATGCCTGAGTTGTCATTTCAAACCGAATCGGTGTAGCTGCCCAACTAGCAAAGTCTGGTGCTAAACGCACTACTTTTTGCAATACTTCCTCATTCACCCACAAAATCATCGGAAACGGGTGGCGTTTGCGAAACTCATCACGAATATGATTGATAGACCTGAGTAGATCATCAAGTTCATCTACTGACTCTAAACCCAAAATCATCAACGCCGACGGCGGATTAGCTTCGGTTAGCAGTTGTAAATGAATACTTGTGTAAAGGCTTCTAACATTATCCGGCAGAACTACCTTCTGAATTTGGTGTACTCCTGAAGAGAGTTCTTCGAGTCTTTGCAGCATTTGCTCTTG
The DNA here is from genome assembly GCF_041747015.1 of Nostoc sp. Classification (GTDB taxonomy): domain Bacteria; phylum Cyanobacteriota; class Cyanobacteriia; order Cyanobacteriales; family Nostocaceae; genus Nostoc. Next base: position 5,791 of record NZ_JBGTFY010000143.1, on the reverse strand, counting down.
CAAAACTCGATAGTTGCAGCACACCAAAACCAGGGAAAATTGACCACTAGAAAGGGCAATTGCTCTGCCTAAACTCCGTAAAGCCAGCTCGTTAGCTGCTCTTACATCTACTTGTGGGTGTCGTTCAACCATGATTTAAATTTTTCTGTCTCTGCTAAAACTGGGTTGACGGCAAACCAAGCTCCATGATGATCGCGGTATTCAAATACAAATAAACTTCGCAATAGGGTATGGTATTCTATATCACCTCTAACTCTTTGCTGTTGCACTACCTGAAAGATTAGTTCCCACTCATGGGGGTCGATGGCGTTAGTTCGGTAATCGCGCTGTCTTTGAATCACCAGATCAACACACTCTCGATCAAAAGGTGGATCTTGTTCCCGCAGACAGTCATATAGCAACCCTAGCAAGTCGCGGACATGACCACCACTAATCAGGCACAATCGATCTAAGGTTTCCAGACTATCAAACACTTCTGTAATTAAGCCTAACCGATCGCTAGCTAAAATGTCTGGAAAAGCTCTAGCTAGCACCATTTGCCGCAACATTGTTAACCCTTGAGGAAAAATCTCTCCAGAGCGCAGACGCACAGGTATCATCGGTAACACCTTTGGCGCGACTCCTCCCCCCAAACGATGCTGAAGTTCGGCGCTATCGTTGGAGAAAGTCAAGGCTAAGGGAATAGTGTAAACTACGTGGCAATGCAGTTTGCGTAACTGTTCGCCGCGCTGAATAAATAAGTATTCTGGTAAAGATCGCCCCGATGGTAAAGCTCGAATTGCAACTCGATCTAAGTTATCAACAATCACCACCAGTCCTTTTTTACCCCTGGCTTTCAGTTCCTTGATAGCACGTTCTAGCAATTCTTGATTAATTGCGTGCAAAATATTTGCGGTTCGCGGTTCTAGATAATCTCTTAAGCGCCGCCGTAATTGGGGACTTTCTTTTGCTTTAGCTGTAATTTTGGCAATCCCTACAGATAACTCTGCTTCTACTCCAATGTCAATTGGCGTTTGCAGAAAATCGACAAGTTCACCAAACAACTTGGTAAAGTAGCTAGATTTGAGCCTAATTGTCATTGCTTCTAGGCTTTCGCTCACCTGGCCGGCGATCGCCAGTAGAATATCAGTTACATCCACATCTGCCATTTCTAAGACATGGGTAGACTCAAAATATACTACATGAAATTGCTCCGCTTCTAACTCAGCTTTCAGCCGCAACAATTCTGTCGATTTGCCACAGCCGAGATGTCCTGTAAATAGCTGACAAGTTGGTGCATTGGGTGATATGCGAGCGATGGTGCGCTGCAAAGCTTCGATGATTCTACCACCCCGCACCGCAGCAAAATCGATATAGTACCTGCGATCGCTGGCATTTCCTATGATTAGAGGTCTGCTCGGATTGCAAGCTTGATAAAATCTTTCTAAATCTAGGAGCATAACTAATCGAGTTAACTCAGGAATGGGGATAACAAAATCTACTGACTAAATATATTAATTTTAGGGAATTTATTCTTAAATTTAAGTACATATGAGTCAAACTATTAACTAAATTAGCAGCATTCCGCATGATTTTTACATCTAGGTTTGATCTAGCACAAGGCAATGCTGATATTTTATTTTAAGTGAGCAGAAATACTTCCAAAAGTTTCTGAGACAAAATCAGTTTATCTGATGAATATTAAAAATACCCAATCCAAAAGAAGGTACAATTTTAAAGTGTTTTTGAATATAGAACTCTGTTTCAGGAATTTTTAGGTAATTAAACTCTATTGTCAGGGCGCACAGGTGCTTATGTACCCCTAGTGGGAATAAAGTTAAGATTGCACCAGATTTTAAAGAGCCTTTACCAGAAGATATCTTAAATGATTTTGACAGTTCTAATCTAAGCGATCGCTAATCAATATCATTCCTGTTCTAAAATCCTTTCTATCCGCTTTGTCATTATTTTTCTTGATGCGGCTGGTTTATCAAGTGTGTACGTTTTTGTTGCCACCATTGATCATTAACTTCTATTGCCTCTCCACTTTCAAGTCCTGCAATTAAAAGTTCTTCTATATGTTCTTGCATCTTGCGTTTTTATCTCAACTCATCTATAAAGGCATTAACATTCAAGTTCTCTGGTAATTCTCCCTCTACAACTAAAACCCCTTCTTTTCGATAAATGTTTGGTTGGTTAAGGGGCAGTACATTTATCTCAATATCTTGAGCTAAATCTGCTTCAGTGTAATGACGCTCAATTTGGTTTTGTCCTAAAAGTTTCTGAAATTCCCACACAGACAAGTTAGCTAAATGACGTGCTTGACTAAAGGTAAAAATATTCTGTGCGTACAGATGTAAAGCTAATTCCTGGCGGATAGCTTCTTCACCTTGATTTAAAGAATCAGGTGATATTTGCAAGTTTATGGGTTGGATAAATTGACTCATTGCCAACTCGTGTTAAGTAGGGTTTATTAGTTTTATCATAAGAGTTACAGTCAAGCGATCGCTTTGATAACCCCTTCGGTGTACGCACTGGTTATACTGATTAAGTTTCTGCACTATTTTTCTTAAACTAGCACAATATTAATTGAACAGCGATTCTAGTCGCTCGGCTAGTATACTTTACGACTTTTCAAACATCCTCTTAGGTTCTTCTCTCAACTCATCAATCACGCGCTAAGTTGAGTTATTTCAACAGGTATAGGCTGAATTGAAACAATAGGAATAGTTTCTGCTAAAGAAACCGTATAAGCAGAAAGCTTTAAAAAATCAGACACAGGAGGAGTTAACAAAATCTCAAAGATTATTTCTCTAAAGTTGCTGGCTATCTGAGATAAGTCAGAAATAGGAAAGCTGCGGGTTCCCATCTCTGTTTGTTGCGCTAATACTGAATATTCAAAAAAAACCATACTTACACACGATCGCTGTTGTTTATTAATCCGCAATAGGATATGTTCTGTTAGTTCTACCCCCGTCGCTTTCAAGCCAGACTCAAAACAAACTGTCAGCGTATCGCTTGCTTCATCATATTTAACACTTGGCTTGCTCATATACCCATCTCCTTTTGATATGCCGTCACTACATAATTATTTGGTATTGGTTGACCTGATTTTCCTTCTTTAAAGCGACATAGAACAATAGCAACTATGTGGGTATTGCCAAAGGGTAAATTATCAAACGCTTGAGTGTACCGATATTTTTGTGGATTTAATGAGTCTTGAGTCCTACGACCCGAACTAATTGTTTCTTCTAGTTTATCCTCACATTCTTCCATCTCTGGATGATTTTCTGGATCGATAATGTGTTCCCATCGTTCCTCTGTTATATAAATATTGTTATTGTAACGATCATATACGCTCCATCGCTTTGGGTTGTCCATAAAATAAAGGATGCTAAATCATATCTAATGTCTAAAAAAATAAGCTTTGCTCTAACTCCAGTTTATATAAACTAATTCTTTTCTATAATTTGATTTTACTTAAAAAAGCACAGTATTAATTGAACAGCAATGTCTACAACGGGTTGCTCCCATGCATTTGTGTTGATGAGATTTGATTGAGTCTGGCTTTGATAGCTGGATGAACTAATTCATTAGGCACATGATTGCGCTCGATATATTCATTGATTTCTGTTTGATTATCTAAATAAAAACTCAGAGCATCAAAGACTTGGGCTAAAGTTAAATGAGGTAAGTGTAGCGGAATTTCTTCTGGTCTAATCCCTAAACGCCAATTTTCTACAATTGCTCTTACAGGTGTTCTAGTGTTAGCAATAATTGGTTCACCGGACAAAATTTCAGGTTGGCGAGTCACGTAGCGAGAAGTCGTCGTACTAATCATACTGATTGAGTTTTTACAGTATTTTTCTTAAACTAGCACAGTATTAATTGAACAGCGACATCGCCTGACGACAAGCTGCTTGTTTAATAATCAGGTCATTGCCACACGACTAAAAAATTCGATTATAGCCAGTGTTATCCTAAGAAATATGAGGAATTAACAATTACTTGAGCAAATGACTATCACCGTCAATGTTTCTGAAGTAACTGCCAAGTTTTCGGAATTGCTGAGTCAGGTATTACTTGGTGAAGAGGTCGTGATTGCCCAGAAGGGTATTCCAGTTGCACGTCTAGTTGCTCTCACAGATACAGCCTTACCTCGAATTCCTGGATTAGATAAAGGTAAAGTTATCATTGCACCAGATTTTAACGAGCCTTTACCAGAAGATATCCTAAATGATTTTGACAGTTCTAATCTAGTTTAGCGATGAGAGCTTTACTGGATACCCATGTATTTCTTTGGTGGGTAACAGATGACCCTCAGTTATCTTCCACCAGTCGTAGTATAATTGCTGACTCAGGTAATCTTTTATTTCTGAGCGTGGCAAGTGTCTGGGAGATTGTCATCAAGACTAAATCAGGTAAGCTAACTTTACCTGAACCTGTAGAGCGATATATTCCAAACCGACTAGCACTGAACCGCTTCGAGAGTCTAGATACTCAAATGATACACACTCTACAGGTTGCCGCTTTGCCAAACATCCACCGAGATCCTTTTGACCGGATTCTGATTGCCCAAAGTCAAGTAGAGAATTTGCCAATTGTGACCATCGACCAGAAGATTGCACAGTATTCTGTCGAGACTATCTGGTAAAGGAATTTTTTTAGACAAGAGCATTTTAACTTTTGATCGGAATCTTTGCTACTTTAGAGTAAAAAGGATGCCCAGCCATGCCTAATGTTGAAAAAATTAGTGTTGCTCTTACACCAGAAATAGCTGCTTTTGTGCGTGATGCGGTGGAATCTGGTGAATATGCTAGTGGCAGTGAAGTTATCCGAGAAGCACTACAAGACTGGAAGCAAAAACGCCTGTTGCAGTTGCAGAATATTGATGAATTACGCCGTCTTTGGCAAGAAGGAGTTGACAGTGGTGCTGGACAATATACAGATATTGAAGCTATTAAGCAAGAAGCGCGTAAGCGTTTAGGTCAAGTTTCTTAAAAGGATGCGTGATTTGTGGGACGTTTTATCCGCACTGCTAAAGCTGAAGAAGACTTGATTGAAATCTGGATTTACATTGCGGCTGATAATCTAACAGCAGCTGACAGATTGCTTAACCAGATTGATACAAAATGTCAAATGCTGGCTGATAACCCAGAACTTGGTCAAGCCCGTTCTGATATTGCACCAGGGTTAAGGTATTTCCCGGTTGGTCGCTACCTGATTCTTTACCGGAATATCAGCGAGGGTATTGAAGTTGTGCGCGTTGTTCATGGTGCAAGGCATTTGCCCGATATTATTTACTGATAAATTAATTGTTTTCTAGAATCTCAATCGCTATCACCAATGTTTTAATTACGAGTTAGTTGTTTAACAAATCGCCACAGCCGGGAAAAGGGTAGAAGTAATATCGCTCTTAAGATTTGGACAAACTGACCTAAACGACGTTTCCAGATAGCACGAGGAGTAGACTGGTGTTGCAGGGTTGCTAGATTTTCTTGAATTGTTGCTGTAGTGGGATGATTAACTCCTAAAATGCGATCGGACATTGCCAAGGCTTGAGTGTAGAGAGGTTCGGCATCGCTGTAGCGCCCTTGTCTATCGTAGAGTGCTGCTAAATTGTTCAAGCTAGTAGCAACATCGGGATGGTCGTCAGCAAATAGGCGCTTTGTCATTGCTAGGGCATCAATGTAGAGAGGTTCTGCATCGCTGTACCGCCCTTGACTTTTGTAGAGGAATGCTAAATTGTTCAAGCTAGTAGCCACATTGGGATGGTCGCTAGCAAACAGGCGCTTTGTCATTGCCAGGGCAT
>NZ_JBGTFY010000142.1:0-5588 GCF_041747015.1 Nostoc sp. | reverse complement strand
TTATCAATCGTTAATATCTCTTACCAACCACTCTTGAAGAGGGTGTGTGCCATCATTGCTGCCAAGGTGAAGGAATCGCTGTTGTTGAAAGCACTTCCCCCGTTGTTAATCTGATCGCAGTCTGCTCACAATTAGGACATTGGACTTTCACCTGGATCAGTGAAGAACGGTCTTTGTATTCTCCCATCACAGGCTCTCCAGTATATTCGCTAATTATTCCTTGTTGGCAGTGGTAGCACTCGAATATGACACGCCCCACTGAGGAGTTACAATCCAAAAACTGGATATGTTGACAGCGTTCTGGCACTAACTCTTCTTCTTCTTCTTCTTCGCTCTTTGTCAATTGGCCCTGCTGCTTGGACTGTTGCGGTGATTTGGATTTTCTCTTGTCAGGAGAGGTACGTTCTGCTTTACGTTTCTCTAAATGTTGTGGTTTTTCAGCAGCGTTCGGCTTTGACCTTAAAGGAGGTATCGCCTCTGCTTCGGCTGGCTGCTCAACTGACGGCAGATCATCACTGGGAGTAATGTCAGGCTCAGAGGTTGGCTGCTGTTTCTCTACTGGTTTATAAGCTACAAGGTCAAGCTTTGGGCTTTGGGCTTTGGGTTTTGGCTGTTGCTTGGGTGGCTTGGGCGATCGCTCGGTAGACTTCATAATGCCTGGGGTAAAACTTTCTTTAATAAACTATCTTGAATGCAAGACATAATAAGGGCAAGTAATTCGTGGGATCATATATTGATATATGATATCGGCTTCACAATATATGATTCGGAAATAGCACTCAAAGCGAAACCATGCAAATTCGACTAGCTGTGATTAGCAACGCTGGTGGCAGTGGTAAGACTACACTTTCAGTTCATTTAGCTTACGACCTAGCAAAACGCAAGTACAATGTAGCCTTACTAGATCTCGACCCACAAGGCTCATTAACGTTATTCTGCGGTTTGAATCCACCAGAACCAGAACAAACTTTAGCAGGAGTTCTCAAAGATAAATTTGACGGGGTTTGGCCATTAACTCCTTGTTGGAGCCAGTACACCAATAATGTTGTCGTATGTCAAGGGGGAATGGTATTAACCCAAACAGCAGATGAACTTGTGCTACACAAAAGAGGAGCCTACCTTTTAGCAGACTGTTTAACTGATCATCCACTAGCACACGACGCAGTTATTTTTGATTGCCCAGCTACCCTTGGGCCTTTACCTTTAATGGCTCTAGCCGCTTGTACACATATTATTATCCCAGTACAGCTAGAACCAAAATCAATTCAAGGAGCAGCACATTTATTGGAATGGTACTACTATCATTGCAAATACTTACGTTTAAACCCAATTCCAGAAATTTTAGGATTTGTTCCCAATCAATACGATGCTCGCAGAAGTACTCATAGACAGATGCTTGCAGGATTACCTGAACAGTTAGAACAGATGAAGATTCGAGCATTTCCAGCAATCCGGGATAGTGCAGAATTTGTCAATGCCAGCGGTCAAGGTTTACCATTGCATATTTACCGTCCTAGTCATCCTGCTAAGGATGATTTTAAAGAAACTACTTCTCATATTGTGACTTTAATTGGAAAACCTAAGACAACTAAAAAAACAAAATAATTATGAGCGCTCGTAACACTCCTAATCTGACAAATTATTTTTCAGGTGCGAAGCAATCTCAGCAATTATCTGAAGCGGAGGAAGAAATACAGCAATTAAGAGCAGAGATTGAAGAACTTCGTGACAAAAATTCTGGCGAGTTGGAAAGAGAACTGGAAGAGTTGCGAACACAACTTCAGTCACAATCAGGTATTGTATCAATTTCTATCGAACAAATAGAGCCGAATATAGAACAACCTAGACAAACATTTTTACCTGAAAGTATTGAATCGATGTCTCGCTCTTTAGCTAGCGATGGGCAGTTACAACCCGTTATTCTGATTCAAAGGGAGAATCATCTATTAATATTTGACGGAGAGCGACGCTGGCGCAGTGCTAAAGCTTTAGGTTGGCAAACCTTGTCAGCAGTTATTATTCCAGAACCCGCTGGTTTACATCGGAAAGCACTAATAACTTCTCTACATCGAGAAGACCTTAATCCTTTGGATACAGCACTTCCGGCAGCTATGAGGTACATCCTCAAAACTGAAAGCTATGCTAGGAAAGGGCAAGGAGGAAAACTGTATTGCATAATAGCGGGAAGCGCTGTAAGGCTGAGGCTATAGCGCGTGAATTGTCTACAACTACTGGATTAGAATTTCAAGATATTCCGCGCATTCTTTCAACAGTAATACGACGTTTGAATGGACAAAAGCGTATAAAATCGGTGATAGATTTAATGACAGCAGATGCAAAAGAACAAGAAAAAGAACTAGAGTCTTTAGATTTAAGCGACTCAGAACGAGCAATCTTAAGCCTACTGTTAGATTTACAGCTAAATCCTGCTTCTATTGATGCCAATATTTTTCCAATGCTATCTTTAGCAGAAGACCTAAAATTTGCCATTAGAGAAGGACTTAAAGGTGTTCATGCAATGGCTCTACAAAAACTTTCGGCAAAAAATTTAGGATTGACTGAACAAGAAGCAAAATCCATTAGGGAGAAGACCACGCACAAAGTAATAGTAGAAAATTTATCTGTTATTGTTACTCGAAAATTAGTAGCTGAAGTAATTTCATCTCAGTCCAAGTTAGCAATCACAAAAAACACTAATAAAAAATCAGTATCCCAAGCATCTCGTCGTTTACAACAACTCTCTTTAGAGTCGCTCAAGCAAGCTAACCCTGCTGAATTAATGGAATTACAGGAAGTCTTACGTAACAAATTAGTCGAAATTGAAAAAGTACTAAAACAAAATTAAAGATCGGTCACTACCCTCTGATAAATATTTTTGATCCTTGAGCGATCGCTTTTTTTCAACTAATCGGGTAAAATCACATTATTTGATGCACAGAAGCGGGGTAAGGCTCAAAGACCTTCCTCACCAATTTTAATAGGAGGCGTCCTTATCAAAAGGCAAGCTGTCAACATCCTCGAAGTTTCGCAAGTCTTTTTCCTGCTGCTTGCGGCGTTGCACGTATGTTCTGCTAGCGCCAATCCTCTCTCGCATCTGCCATGCCCCATAGTTTATTCCTTGTTCAGCGTGTGCAGCAGACACTTGATTATAATTATCGACCTCAATCTTTTTGCGGCGCTCCATTTCTTCCAGCCATCCCTCACTGATGCCATTATTCAGTTCAGATTCCATGTATTCAGGTCTGAGAGAGCCGTCAGGGTTAAACTGCTCCTTCTGTGTTGGGGTAAAAAAGTCGTAGGCGGTATACTCTACCCATTCTTCTGGATCGGTTTCATCCAGGTGTTTCCACTCGTCATAACTGGTTTTTAATCTACGAGCATAACTATCAATTGCTGCTGGATCTGAACCAGAAGATATTTTTTGTTGTCTTACCTCATCTTTCAACGTTCCATCTGGATTAAATTCTTTACCGTGCATATTTATCCAGCGTTTAATTCTTGACATAGTTAATTCCTCACAAGATTGATAAACATTCAATTAACTCAAAGTTTTATGACTCTTCAATTTGTTTTATGACTCTTCAATTTAAACACTTTGACACCAGACTAAATCAGTGGATTTATACTGATGGAGACAAGAATCCTGATTCAATTTTAACTGAAGAATTAGATAATACACTATTAGAGTCTTACTTCCCAGGTAAAGAATTTTCGTAACCGTTCACAGGGTTGCCGTAGGTTCAAACACAATGCATTTCAGCAATTGAAGGGGGTGCGAGGATAGATACTAGAAACTCCAGCATATTTAATAAAGGTAAATAAGCGTATATAGGGAATAAAGATTAAACAGCATTTATTACTTGTTCGTCAGAAGTGTTACCCTCTGGTAATAAAGAAGGAGCTGGTCTATTTTTACGTGCAGCATCCACAGCTTTGGTCATAAACTCCAAGACATTGCGACGCTGAGACTTTAAGGAAGTCACAACAGTTAACATCCGGGCAACAAAAGTACTACCTTTATAAGTTTGAGAGCCAAAACTGGTACGTCGCCATATAACGGCAGGACGTATAGCTCTTTCAGCGGCATTATTTGTTGGTTCCACACCCTCGGCAGTCACAAACAACCATAAGGCAGGTTCCACTTTTAAAATTTGGCGGCAAGTGCGAACAGTTTTAGCCAGTGGTGTTTTTTCTCTAGAACCAATCTCATGATTCGCAACTTCTTGTAAGGATGACTTAATCGAATCGCGGATTTCTTGAGCTAAAAGCTGGAACTCAACTAGCTTCAAGGTTCCATCTCGGACTCTGTGCCATAACTCAAATAATTTTTCCTGTTGTTTAACCAGAGCGTTTCCGATTTCTTTTGATACTCCAGGACGCTCTGATATTTTAATAAATTCTCTTTTTAAGTGTGCCCAGCACAATTGTCTTTGCCCTAAGCCGACCCAATTATATGCTGCGTATCGGTCTGAGTTTAAAATACCGCAGAAGTTTTCACCCAACAGATTTTTGGCAGCTTCTGAACAACGAGAAAGCGCGATCTGAAAAAATACCACTAATGGTGTAACTCCTACCCAGAGCCAAGCTTGACTCTTTTTCTCATTGCATCCATCAATGTTTCCCTGGACAAAGTGCGTTTCATCCGCTCCAACTATAGGGGAGTTTTGGACATATATTTTGGCTTCAGAGACTACGCTTTCTAATGAGTCACTTGCTTCTAGCCTGAGCTTGGTGACCATACCCAAGGACATAGAAACTCCAAAAACATCAGCTAATGCGCTTTGCACCATCCGAGTACTGTGGCGGTATAGTCCGCTCAATACAGCAACAAGGGCTACAACTCTTATTCCGTAACCACTTGGGTTTACATCAACAGGTAATATTGCACGCGTACTACTTCCACAACTGAGACATTCAAGTTGGTGTAAGCGATGTTCTATAACTATTGGGCTGATAGGGGGAATTTCCACTATCTGATGACGATAAGGGTCAGCGTCTTCTCCACTTAATTTCTCTCCGCAACAGCTACAAGTTTCTGGGCGGTGGTTTAAAACTTCTTTACAGTCTTCAGGCTCGTACAAAAAACGGCTGTGACCTTTATGTCCTGGTTGTCCCCCGCGCTTAAAACCAGTCTTCTTTTTCTCAGTCGGTTTCTGGGCGCTAGGTGGGTCAGACGACGGGGAAGATGACGAGTTATTTGATGTGCGATTGATTTTTTCTAAAAGCTCTTGCTGTTGGGCTTTTAAGTCAGCCAATTCTTGATCTGATTTTTGTATATGCTGCCCCATCTTCTCCACCAGTTGTCTGACACTGGCTGGAGTTCCTTCCCAATCTGAGTCGGAAATTTCAATCCCGTAATTGAGGCAGTTTTTATCCATGTCTCCTAATCTACCATCTATGTGTACCTATTTTTTGGAGTAGCGTTTGGGAATCCTGTGAACGGTTACCCCCAGCTTATCATCATTGAGATATTCTGGTTTTACTCCTGCGCCAATTAAGTGTTCACAAGCGATTAATTCAAAGAATTTTGGAAACATATATAAAGGCTGTGACATCATACTTAAGCCGTTTAAAATCATCGCCTTTAC
>NZ_JBGTFY010000141.1:0-21628 GCF_041747015.1 Nostoc sp. | reverse complement strand
TTGGCGATGAGGCATTTTTTCACCAGTTCGCAAGTCAACAACACAATTCTTAAACCCTAATAAATGAGTATTGGTTGGCAGTGGTTCTGCTGGTTCTAAGCGACTGCGGCAATATTTAAAGGCAGATTCCTTGTGTGCGTTAGTTTCGTAAGGCTTGGTTATTCTCCAGCCAAATGTCTTTGTGTAAGAGAGCTTGTAAGCGGATTCTCCAGCGTCAGCGAGGAGCTTGTAAGCTTTATTATCATCTTGGTGTTGCCATTGGTTATTCTCTTGTGACCACTTGTAAAAGGATGAATTCAGTACCATCCATTCAGTTTGAGGAAAGATTTTTCGGTAAGCCCAGCCATCAAAAGTACCCGCCGTCACGCAGTTAGAGTAGGGTAAATTCATGGATTGGCAGACGGATTTGTAGAATGCCTCCGGGTCTGCTGGGTCAATATCTATACTGAAATTAGATAAATCCGTAACTTCTTTTTCAATAGTTTCAGATTCTGCAAACTCAAGCGATCGCGATCGCTCTTGTACTGCTGCGTGGATCTCCTCTTCTAGCTTGCGGATAAACTCTGGTACTTCCATTTGCCCCAAAATTTCTTTAATGTCGCTCGATTTATATGGTAAATCGGGGCAGATGCTATTGGGGCTAATTCCAATAAATGCAATTCCTACTTCGGCTGCACACTCAGAACACGTCTGGAGTTTTTTCAAGCCAGTGTCATCGGGGTCATGCAGAAAAACGATTAATCCTATGCCTGCTTCAATTGCGCGTTGATATTCTCTTGTGATAGTCTTTTTATCCCATCCACTGCCCTGAAACGTAATTCCAGCAAGACCATGCTCCCGACCAACTTCTACGCATCCCTCGCCTTCATGCTGGAGTAGTGCCGGGGTTCCATTTACTGATTTAGCACAGGCTAAAGCTTCATCAATGCGATATGCTCCCCAAGGAAAATCGCCTTTTTTCATTTGGGGTGTGCCATCTGAAAGCCTATGCCATTGCCTAAAGGTCTTGCTGTAACCTTTCTCCTTATTCGCATCTGGCCACTGGTAGCGAACCACCCATTGCGACTCTGAGTAAGGATAAATTGTTTCGGTGGCACTGCCCTCAACATCTTTTGGTGGTCTACTCGTTAATTTTTTCGGTTGGGGTATATCTGTTACAGTATCCGTCAACATCACCAAACCTAATTCACCATCTGGAATTGGTGCTGGTTTGGGCAAGATTCTCTTGGGTTTGGCAGCATTTTGGTTTAGAGATGGAGTGTAATTAGCCCCTGTTCTTTCTGCTAGAACTTCAGCCCAAGGTTTGATCGCCTCTCTAACGTGTTTGCACTCACAGCCGTTAAAGCATCTGTACTTCCCGGTTTCTGGGACGATAGATAAGTCATTCCCGCCACAAGCTGGACAAATAAACTTATCTTTAGCTTTGGATGGTTCTAGTTGGTCTTGAAAATTTCGGATGTCGAATTTTTCAAATGCCTGTTGAGTTCTTGAGGTATTAGTTTTTTCTGGCGTTAGTTCTTGGCTGGCTGATTGAGTACCAGCTATTTTCGATAAGCTCTGAGTCGTGGAAAGCCTGAAATCGTTGTTGGTGTTGACTTGCATTATTTTGGCGCTTCGTTTCGCTTCTGTTGATTGATGAAGGTGGTCGGGAAGCAAATACAGCGCTGGCTCTAAAAAATTGTCTAATCCTGGTTACAAACCAACAAAATTAGATTATTATTTAGAGGTGTACTTTGGCGGTATTTGTCCCCAATGCAGAGCGCCTGGTATCCCTCGGTTGAATTTTTTAGATGTTTTCTAGCCTGCCAGCATCGAATCGCATCTTGAAAATTCTAGGAACCAGTACGCTCGAAGTCTTGAAATACCTGAATTAGAACTGCTTAACTTAAAAACTGTTGATCCGAAGAATCTTTACTAACACTCCTCCTATCAGTAAGGGTTAACGATACAAATCACTCTTAGTATAATCGAATTTTCCTTTTCTAGATAGTAGAGGAATATTTTTTTATGGGAATTCAAAAGTTCTGTTGGGCTAGATTTCAGGATCGTATTTCCGAATGTCAGTGTGATTGACAATTCTTTTTTTTTACACGACACATTTGGGAAATAGCTAGGGGATTTAGTAACCACCCAAACCATTTCTACTCATTTGAATCTACATAACTTTGGGCAGTTGCTTGCCCGTTATAGTGTTCATTTTCCCCTGTTGCCATCTTTATTTTTAGTGAGAAAAATCAACCTGTTTTTTGTCACTAAAAATCCTATATATACTTCAAGTAATTTATCATCGCTTGTGCATTCCCCCTTGAGAATAGTGAATAATTTTCAACTCATTGTTTGGATTCCTCATGTACTTATAGTTAAACATCTTTTGGCTTCAGGTTCCAGCGCTGGCATAATGTGAAAGTTAAAAACATCTGCTCAAGTTTCTACACTATAATTATCAGCAAAATAATTATCAGCAAACTCTAATTCAAGTTCTTTGAACCGCAGCCAATTGCGATCGCGTCTCGAAAAATTAATGCACTGGTTCGGGACAAGCGATTAGTTGACTAGCCAAGTTAGTGGACAGGCGATACCATTGCCCATCGACTTGAAATATTTCATTACGTGCAGTCAAATTGCCCCAAAGGTTGGGGTCGTCGTTTAGTTGGGCGCGGTAATTAATTTCAAAGCTATTGCTCTCAGTCTTTAGCATCTGATACAGGTTATTCAAATCTTCAGGCAACCAGTAATTAACAATGCTTTTTTGAATAACTTCTTGACCGGATTGGCGCATCAATTCGGCGAATGGCTGATTACACCAAACCTGGCGTTGGTCAGTGAGTCTGATTAAAGTTTGGGGTGATGGCTCCTCAACCATTTTTGCTAAAAGATTTACTGACTCCCGGCTCCAGGATTGAGCGAGAGTAAAAACAGACTGATTAGCAATGTTGGCAAGTGGTAGAGACATAGTTACCTCTGCAAGTTGGGCTGGAACTTCGTAATGCTTGCCGCCGGGATAACGAACGTGGCACGAATCCTGACCGAATTGTGCAGCCCAAGCAGCAATAGTCTGACATCTCGAACGTACCCAGGTAAGTGCAATCGCCTGTGTGGGTGCGTCTAAAAGCGGTTCGCCAGAGTCGCCAAATTTTAAATAGTCAAGCAAATCTAGGTTATTTGTGTCCATTGGGTTGTTTCGGTCGAGTGGGGAATAGGCGATCACGCAGGTTGATCAGGAGTTTTACATCTAGTTCTAAGTCGTGAGCGAGTTCAATTAAATCGGGGTCAGTGGGGGGTTTATCGCTGGTCAGGAGTTTTAAAAATGCCTGCAATTGGCTGCTTTCTTCTTTGATTTGTGATGAGTTTTGTTGCGGGTACATCACTTCTGTAAGTAGTGTCTCGATCAGGTTGCTACGGCTCCGATTTTCTTGAACTGCCCTTGCTTGCAAATCGTCTGCAAGTTTTTGGCTACAGACGAACATTATTCTTGGTCGGTCTTTTGCTCGTTGGTTGGGCATACATTAGCTTGGGTTGATTAAACCATATTATTACCTCACAATACTTTTTTGTTAGGTAGTTGACACCTTCATTTACCTATTGCTACTATAACATTGTCAGCCAAAAACAGCCACCCAACAAAGGCAATAGAAGCCAGAAAGTGACGCTTTGGCTAACCCCTAACTGGATATCTGGATTTGTCTAGATTTGACTAAAAATCAATGCAAAGCCAGGAAAAACAAGACTTTACCAATCATCTGAACCATGACAGCTATATATTCCAATGCCCCAAATTGGCTAGTTCAAGCAGACTTGTTAGCCAAATCTGGGCTAACTGACCTCACAGGAGGTAAAGACTCAGGAGCAGGGTATGGCAAGGCAATCATCGGTGATTTTTCGCTCATGATGCCAGCCGCATATTCACTTGTTCGCAACCGCAACATTAAGCACCACGAAACCATCTCAAAAGATGGCTGCTGGGTGCGTTATGTAGAAGGAACGCGGCTTGACTTAAAAGATGTTCAATTCTTTTGGGGAAGTGCAGCGATCGCACAAAGTGACCACACCCTGTTACATGAAGATAAAGGCAAAAAAGCAGAACTCGCATTAGAAAGCATCCTTGCAGACTTAGCAGTTCTCAACATTCCTTCGGGGATGAAACTTTCAATTAGTTTGAGCAACCACAACCCAGAACGCTGGGCAACTGAGATTAAGCGCAGAGTTGAAGGGACTCACACCTTTGAGCATCTGCACCCTGTAACTCGTTCCATTGTCAGCAAGACAGTTGAAATCGTGGTGACAGGGATTTATCCCGAAGGTTTTGGAAGCATTGCCCACTGCTTATTCGGTGAAGCATCTCTGGTGCTTGACCCCTCAGAATTAGCGATCGCACTCGATATCGGTTCATCAACTTGGTTGGTGACTGTCTTTAATGGCAGTGGTGCAGTGATTGACCGTCACCTGATAGAGGGTGGAGCCGGTGAACTACATAGCATGATTGCAGAAGCTCTCGACAAGCGAAACGACCGAGTAAGTCTGCTGTCCAAGGATGTGAAGCACTCACCCAGTTTGGTGAACCAGGGGATTATTGAAGGCACTTTCACTTATGGAGGCAACCACCTCACAGGCAAGAAGTTTGAGGCAGAGTACAGCCAGTGTCTAGATCAGTGGTGGAGTACCAGGATTGAGAAATTCGCTAACTTTGTGACTGCTGGTAATTACCTTGATAGAGCGAAATACCTTGTCGCCTGGGGTGGGGGTGTTTCTCTGCCCGTGGTGGATCAAAACTTAGCCGATTTAGGCTTTGTGGTCTTGAATAATCCCCAATTCATCAATGCCTTGGGGTTGAAGCTATTAACTCAAATATCGAGGGGAGCTTAATTAATGAATTACGAATCTCGGCGTATAACCATCTCCTACTTAGCAGTAATTGAATTGTGCAAGATGTTTGATTTACCTCAAGATGCACCGACACAAGCATTATCAGCAGGTGTAGAAAAGCTGATTTTTCAACACGGCAATGTGCAAACAACGCCAAAAGCCGAAACACTGCAATCTAGGCAGCCAAATAAATCGGCACTTAGCGCAATGGTCACTAATTTCAAAGGGGCAGCATGAACAGAACCACATTTAGAAACACGGTTTTAGGCATTGGAGCAACAGCCGCAGCGATCGCTTTTGGCTATTTCGGAGTGCAGTACATCGGTAAAAACAATATGTTCACTATCGCTGCGGCTGTCGGGGGTGCAGGTGCAATCAGCTATGTACTTCAGAAACCGACTCAAGGAGAATCACCTACCGCACCGATAAAAACCCAAAGGAGAAGAAACAGGTCATGAGCGACCACGACACCGTGCATACACAACCATCGCTAACAACAACCGAAATAATGACCATCATCCTCGGTTGCGAACAAATTCTTAGGTTTGTGCAAGCATCCCCAAATTACAAACAAATCGAAGCCTCCGAAAAGTTCAGTACATCGAATGACTTAAAAATGGGTGATGCTGTCCAAGCCTTGATGGAGATTCACGAAGCAATCCTAAATATCGAATTCTACTCCCAAGTTGAGGGACAAACTTATGCTTTCAACGACAGCCTTACAACGTAACCACCTGTACCAATTCCGTGGTCAACAACTCCGCTACAGCCATCGCTCTAATTGTGAAGTCAATGCTCCTTTCATTTTCAATGACTCGAAAGGCAAACGAAAAGAATTAAGCCAAACCCAAGTGCAAAGGGAGGTTTTTGAATTAAATGAGTTTTGTGAAAACTGATGATGAAGCGATTGCCCCGACCGACCAAAGTAAGTGCGATCGCCTCACCCGAAAGTGCATCAAGTACACATCAGACATTAAGGATTTTAACAAATGACACTTGACTACAAAAATCCCAATGATTGGGGCAAATCGCCTCTGACTGACTCGGCCCTAAGAAAGCAGCAATTCAAAGCGGAAAATCCTGAACAATGGGCAGCAATGATTGAGTCCGATATTGAAGCACTCTCCACACCGCAATTCGAGAGTGAAGATTACCCACCTTTCACCGGAACAGAATTCTTAGCAACTCATGAAACCATCGATGACCATCCATACTCTGCTGCATTTGGTCAATTCTTGGGTAATGGGATTGACCCTGATATTGCAAATACTTTGGCATTTGGTGAGAACAGATTTGATTTAATTTCTGAAGATTTTGACGACCCCGTAAGGCAACTGGCAACGAGAATTTATAGCCGATTTGAAGACATGGGTTACTGGGATGAAGTGCCCGAATCTGACGATGATATCAACTACGACTTAATACCTTATTAGGAGATTAAATGGCACGTAATTTTGGAGGAGCGAAACTCAAAAATCATATTCCCAATAATGCCCCCGGTACGTTAGGAGCAATGGGGAGACTGTTTGATGTGTCGGCTGAAGAGTTCAATAAAGCCTTACAGGGAGATCAAACGGTAATCACCAAAATTGCGGACATGGCGCGACTGTCTGACACTGCAAAAGCCAATTTACCCAAGGCTTTGGAAGCATATCGGAAGATTATTGAAACAACTGGGGATGTAAACCAAGCCTATGCCGAACTGGTGCAATTGACCCAAAAACACGGTACGCAAACCCTGAAAGCTATCAACACTAGTAAGACAGGAGAGCAGCGTTTCAAAAATGAGATGTCCGAGATGCAGGCAGAACACGTCAACGCCACCACTGCGGAGTCCACCCGTCACGCGCAGCGCTCATCCTTGATTCAGATATCTGGGGCTACAGCCGACCTCATGGCGATCGCAAAATATGAGGCTGATTTAATCAAAGCTTCTAACAAACTCCCAGAAGTCCAAGACGCAGCAGATAGAGCTTATGAAACCGCAGTTACTAGCGCACTGTGGACAAACGGTAGTGAAGCGAAAACCGACCGCATACCAAAGCCCAATTACTCGCGCACTGCTGGGATTAGTCGTGTAGGGCAGTGGTTCAGGAATTTTATGGGCATCTAACCATAGTTAGCTAAAAGCCAGCAGTGACGGAAAACTCTGGCTTTTTCTGTTTCACCCACGCGAGGTAAACATGAATGAAATTGATTCCCTATTATCACAGTTCCAAAACACCAGTGAACAGTCCACACCGTTAATGTGGGGTGAAACTACTGAAGAAAAACCGACCCCAGAGAGCGAAGACGGCGAACGGTTAGAGCAATCAATTAGGGATGTCTTCAGTAACAAGCAACTGCTAAACAAAGCACTGGCTACATTCTTGGGAGTGTTTACTGCCAATGCTGGAGTCAGCTTACTGACAAGTCTTGGGATTGGGGCGATCGCTTCTGGCACTTTAAGCAGCATTGTACTTGGGCTATTTTTCGCCAACACTCTCACGAAAATTCAATACGACGGGCGAATCCACATTGGTAAAGACTTCATGGTAGCAACTGCCCAAACTGCAAGTGTAGGGGCAACTCTTTGGGTAGCGTTTGACGAGTATCGAATGGTGTCAGGAGCAACTAGTACAGGTAAGACAAGATTCTATTCAGAAGTAAGACAGTACGAAGTTAAGCCCAGCCCCCAGACTGAAACACCTTGGCTGAGTATTGGGTTAGCAGCATTAGGAGTGTTGTTGCTTGCAGCAATAGTAAGAGGGAGAAGCCAATGAAACGTAAGCGGTTTGAGGATTATCTACGCTCAGGAACAGCCAACAATATCACTGTGGGGGTGCTGGCAACCATTGGCTTAATTTGTGGGGCAAAGTCATTCACTGGCACTCAGATTAGTTTGGTTGAATATTGCTTCATCCCCGAAAAGCTCACTCATCCAGTTAACCGTCAAAGGTACTGCACTCCCAACAAGCGTTACATAATGCCTGAATCGGAGTTTTATGCCTCTTCTTATGCACCAGCTAACCCAGAGTTTCAGCGTGATAACTTCTTGCCTACCAAAGCTACCCGCTTAAGAATAATAGAACCAAGTAACCCGGATAAGGCTTTGTGGGGATTAGCTTCAGTGCTATTCGTTGGTGGAGCTTATGGGTTATCCAAAGCTAGGGAATGGCGATTAGTCCAAATAATGCCCTCTGTTAGGGAAGAAATTCGTAGCAATTGGCTAATTGCCAAACTTTGGTCAGGGTTAAGGCTCCATAAGGAAGCATATAGCGCCCAACTAGATTACGAATTCCACCAATGGACGGAGAATAGACGGGTAAGAGAAGCGCAGTTGTCAAAAATGACACCGCAAGAGTTAGCTATATTTCAGGAGCAAGTGAGGTTAAGGGCAGAGGCAGAAGCACGGGTGCAACTGCAACAGGCGACTGGACAACCAGCCGGGGCATTGCCAGGGCAATCAATGCAGGATATCGCCAGGGGTGACGATAAAGTTACTGGCTCTGAACAGCAGACATTAGGACAAAATACTGCTAGTAGCCTTGACCCATCAGAAGCTCTTGCCCTAAGTACTTTGCAAGCCCTAGCCAGAGCCGATAGCTCCACTGCTTTAGTTGCCGCACCGGGAAGCGGTAAATCGGTAACGCTCAATTACTTAATTCAGAAAATCTTGGCGGATTACAAGAGTGCTGATATCTGGGTAATTAGTGCTAAGAATGATAGTTTTTGTGGTTTACGCGAGAAGGGGCGGGTAATTGTCTTTGATCAGGAAAACCCAGACGAAGCCAAAGAGGTAATTGACAACTTTTACACCTCGTACAAACAGCGTAAGCAACTACCAGAAACAAAGCGCGAATCCTTACCGCCATTGATTCTAATTCTGGATGACTGGTTAGTGATTGCTGACCAATTAAGTAAGCATTACTCTGATTGGAATTATGGGGGTAAATTACTTGATGTTTTACTGATTGGTAGAGAGTTTAATACTAAGTTTATTGCTTCCCTACAGTCTTTTAATTTGGCGGCTTTGGGCATTGAAAAGATGGATGCTCAAACTCGTCTCTGTCTCAATTTACTGCTGTTAGGTAACAGGTATATCAAGAATGGAAGGGAGCAAGAATCTTATGGGGTACTGGAATTGATTTTAAATAGAGGTGACATTATTCCAGGTAAGCAAGAACGAGAACAAATTAAATCTAAATATCTGTCAGTAAAAACAGTCTCCTATCAAAACTTGCGTCCAGTAATGATTGCTTCCGTTGGTGGTTTTGTTGTGGCATTAATGCCCCAATTATCTAATCAAGCCAAGCCAATTGCTTCGGAGCAGGAATATCTAGATAGAGTGTATGAGCTTGAATTTAATTTAACTGCTGATCACAATCTACATCCCAAACCATTATCTGAGGTGGCTAAAAAGATTTATGAATACTTCCAGAATGTCAAGAATAAAACGCCAAAAACATTACGCGATTTGAAGAAAGCAGACAGGTTATCTGGTTATGAGGAGTCAGAATTAATTGATGGATTAGCTGAATTAGTTAAGACTGAGAAGGTAAATTCTGATGACAATGATAGCTACTCCCTGCCTGATTGGTGAAAGTCTTGCCGTGATGCCGTGGTCATAAAAAGGGATGTCTTACTGGCCTTAATGGGTGTCTACGGCATACGGCAGCAATCACGGCAATCCTTGCCATGTATAGGTCGTAGCCTACGGCATGGTTACGGCATCGCGGACAACCACGGTAGAAGCACCAATAATAAATCAGCCCTCTAAACAGCCCAATGTTATTACATATTATTTAGCTTACACAAGTTTAGCCTTGTGTTCTGGCTCTATTCAGTGCTTGTTCATCGACAACAATTTGTCCGTCAGTCTGCACCCATCGCCACAAGCCCTGCAAGAAGTTCTCGTCAGGAAAGTCGCCTATTGTGACGATATCCAAAAGTTCAGCCCCGCTACCTTCACTACGAATGTACCGCAGTGGTTGATCATTGAAAGTTCCGATAATTTGCTTAGGGATTTTTGAAGCATTAATCAGTATATCGCCCAGGTGTTTCTGAAAAGCTGGTAAACCGCCTAACGGTTTCCAATGTTGATGAAACGTATACATCCTGTTTTCATCAAATAATCTATGTGCTAAACCATCAAAGACAATATCTTCATAGCCAAAAACCTCTATGTAACCAGGGAGTTTGTCCCAATCAAAATTGTTCTTCGGCATCCAAATGGCTTTTACTATGCGATATATATTCCATTCAGCTTCTTTATTCTCATACACTTCATCGTCTAAGAATTCTACGATGTGAGTTACTCTCGCTCCTTGTATCAGTAGCATTAGATCACCCTTGAGAGGTTCTTTAGCATTAGGTTTATCTTTATAATTACGCCAGTGTAGACAAAAAATATTCGTTCCGGGAATAGCCATATCATCAGGATCACTGTAAGCCCAACGCCCTTGATCTTTCACGTTCTTCAACCACTTCAACTGTGATAAATCCATAAATTATTATCGGGATAAATTTTCTTGAAAATACTGCTTACTTGTCAAACATGACCCAGAATTCCGTAAACTGCTAGGCTTGTCCAACCCTATATATAAATTGCCCAATATCAAGCCTAGAGTAACAGCCCTACCTATGGCAGAGCTTTTACTACCCACCACCAAAATCATCAGTAACCCGTGTTCATGGCGATCATTATTCTCTGTTGGCTTAGTGATCGCTAATCATGGATTTATTCAATGTAGTTAACTAAATCAGCATTAAAAATCTAATGGATAAAACAGCAAAGAGAAGTGAGGAGAGCGATCGCTGTTTTCCGGGACAATTAAGATGGATTTAACCTTGATTCTGCACTCGGTAGCACAAAGGAGTCGATAATGGGAGAAGCCAAAAGGCGCAAGAAGTTAGACCCCAATTGGGCGAAATCAGGGGGATTCAGTCAGCCCAACAAACCAAAAATTACCTACTTGTCTGAAGAACACCCCGACTATGAAAAAGCTAGTGAGTTAAAAAAGACCTTTTACCCTGACAAAAACTTTGTTTACCTAGTCCGCCTAGACTACTCAGATGGTGATTACTTCGTAGGGGCAGTAAACGCATTCTTGCAAGGTACTGAGATTACAGTCAACGCGATTTGGTCAGCTAACCCCAATTCTCAACGCACGGGTCTAGAATTATTACAAAGTATTCGTCGAGACATTGGTTTGAAAGCCAGAGACGACATGAATCAATCCTCTGTCGCAATTGACGACATGAATCAATCTAATGTCGTAATTTACGATATGACTCAATCCTCTGTCGTCAATTGCGAATAATACCCCACCCTGTTCTCTTTGATTACTGTTTAATGAGTTGGTTGAGAACAGTTTGGCCATCTGGCTTGATGCAAACACCATCGAAATCACTGAAAATCATCCAGACGGACAGAAGTAGACAGAATTCTTATAGAACAAGGGACAGAACAGACAGACATCTAGACAGAAACTAGACAGCAGACATTAGCCCTCGGTTCATCACCGGGGTTTTCTGTTGGTGGCTTGAGCCAGACTGCTGAAGAAGGCGAATTCCCCCAGGCGCTCGTCTACCTCTTGCCTAAAGTCGGCGATCGCGGAGCGTCGTAGCGAGGGTGTTTATGACTTGCAATTTCCATTAAATTTTTCTCTTAGAAATAGCCAATCAACTTAAAGCATTAAAATTCTGGAATTGTTCATGGTATATCTGCTGTATCCCAAAATAAATTTGTATACAGCGCCCAGCCATGCCCCAAGACTTCTCCGGTCATAATCGGCACGGTGATGCCTATCTCGGCTCAATGCCTATTTGTCCAAAGTCCAAGTTAGAATAAAATCTAACTTAAATAGAATCACGGTTGTATTTTAATTTGATATATGCATTTGAAATGCCATGAAGCTAAACTATTGGGTTGGTGGATTCGTAATTGTAGTAATCTTATTCTCAAATTCTCTGGGTTTAACACAGACGGGAGAGAGTAGTAACAATCCAAAAAGAGTAAATGAATCACAGCCAACCTATGTTATTGGACTTCGGAAAAATTCTGCTCCTATAAGTTCTATAGCTCCTGATCGGACTGATAGTGATAGGTTTGAAGGTTATTGTCATGCCTTCATAGAGACTTTAAAACAGAACATTACCGGAAATATAAAGACAGTATCTGTTACAAGGGGGAAACGTTTCACTGGACAAGGAGAGGATGGAAAAAAACTGGATGCTCTATGTGGACCTGATACTATAACCGCAGGACGTGAGGCTACAGAATTACAAGAGAATGATCTGGATGGAAAATTTTCAAATCCTTTTGCTTGGACAAGCATAGCAGCTTTATTAGAAAAGAAAAATAAAGATACTTTTTTATATCCACCTTCACCACGAGAATTAAAGATTAGCGTTCTCTCCGGAACTACTACTTATGAAGTTGTAAAAGCATTGTACCCTTCATTATTTTGGAGTAAAAAAATTGACAATTCTAAGGACTTTCAAGACGCAATTAATAAACTAACAAAGGGAGATGTTATTGCTTACTTTGACGACGAAATTCTTTTGAGGGATAGACTTAAAAAAATATCATCAAATCCACAAGAAAAAGAATATATTATTTTGCCTCTACCAAGTATTATAGAGTACGGAATAATAGTTTTTCATACAAAAGAAAAGAAAAATCAGAAGCTATTGGAGGTGATAAATAATTTATTGGAAAACGCACCACAAAAGAAATTTGATAGCACAACTATTAAAATTTTAAACGAGAATGCGGATTTTCAAAATTTCATTAACAGTGTAAAAGCAAATAATTTATTAGAGCCTACTCCTACTCCTACTCCTACTCCTACTCCTATTCTTAATCGTACTTTTCTTCAAGGATATTTGTGGTTATTAGTATTTTGTCTTATCATAATTATTTTAATTATTATATGGTTGTATAGTAATAAAAATCGTGCTAAAAGAAACAGGCCAGCTTCTCCAATACGTACTCCAATCAATGATGAATTAAATCCTCAAAATAGCTCATATTTTGACAAACTTGATCTGTACCACAACAAAAGTGTTGACCCAAGAGCGATCGCAATTTCTTTTAAGCAGTTGGTAGAGAATCACCCACAGGCAGAATTACGAATTGTAGGGATGGAGGTACGAGGCAAAGATAAGTTTTTAGTTCGTGCGGAAACCGCAGCTACATCTAACAAGTCTGAACTTAGTGCTGAATATTTTGAAACTTACAATGAGATAAAAAGCTTGCCAGAGCGAGAAATTAGATTACTATTATCAGAAAAAGATAATCAAATCGGCAGATTAGAGAATATGGTAATGACGGCGTTAGAGCGCCCTAATTTTTATTCAAACACCCAAGTAGGACAGGTAAGTACTATGACTAGCAATCCCGGTGGCTTTTCAGTTGGTGGTTCAGTAGGCGGCAATGCCAGTAACGTTCAAGGGGACGGCAACCGCGCAGTTCAAGGGGACAATAATCAGGCTGTCCTGGGTGATGGGAATCAAGTAACTCAACAAAATCAAGTGGGTGCAGATACCGGAGAATCACTAACTAAAGAGGATGTTGTAAAGTTACTGGCAGAATTAGAAACTTTAATTCAAGGCGCAGAACTCCCAGCCGACACTAAAGAAGAAGTAATTGAAGACTTGAGTGCAGCTAAGAAAGCAACGGATAAAGAAGAACCAAATAAGCAACGAGCATTAGAGCGTTTGGGAACTGTGGCAGAAACACTTGATAAAACGAGTAAGGGCGTGGAAGCAGGTCAGAAAATCTGGACAACAGCCAAGCCGATTATTGTGAAAGTTGCAACCTGGTTAGGTGCGGCGGCTGGTTCTCACCTGCTAGGGTTGTAGAACTGATTTATGAGTCAGCAACCTGAGAACTTGGAACCACAACAGCCTGATGTAAATTCAACGCAGCAGGCTGATACTCTCACACCTCAAAATTTAGTTCAGGGAAATCAAAACCGAGCCGTTCAAGGTAATAATAACCAAGCTGTTATCGGGGATGGCAATACTATATTTAACAATGATATTGCTATCAATACAATTAATAACAATGTTTATCAGGCAGTAATTTATAATCAACCTGCACAACAAAACCAAAGATTTTTAGAGTTGCAATTGTCAGCAGTGACTTCTGAACTAGATCGTACTTTATTAGAGTTATCAGAAGCTAAAAATGCAGAACTACAGGAAATTATAGAACTGGGTCATCGAGGGCAAGTAAAAAATGCCTATGCTCGTGTAGCAGAATTAAGGAAAGGAGAGAATTGGAATAGATTCACAAAATCGCTTCAAGCTAAAATTTTCAGAATGTTAGCAGGGTATGCAATTTTAATTGATAAAAATGGAGAGAAAGCTAAGGCTCTAGCAGACGAAGCACATAACATAGATCCAGATACAGATGAGACTTATATTCGTACCCTTATTTCATACCAGACTGAAGGTGCTAAAACTACTTTAACCAAGATTTACACTACAAATAATATCTATATTTTTAATCTCAGATTAGGATTGTTGTTAGAGCAAGGTCGTTTCGATGATGTAATTAACGAAATCCAAACTATTCCTGAAAGTATCCAACCAAATGCTGAAACTTATCGACTGCACGCATTAACTCTTCTGTGTCAAGGTAATATCCACAGTGCCACACATAAAATCCAAGAAGCTATTGCTATTAGTCCTGATTGGGAGAGTGTGCGTGAATATGAAGCAATAATTAACTACTTTAGTGCAATATCGCCTGTTATCTTGCAGCCATCAACCTTTCCTCATCCAGAACCTGTAGATAGTTCGTTTCTAAAACGTGATGCTGAAAGTTTACAACGTTTACGTAAAGCGGAAGCTGAATTTGCAAAGCTGATATTAGAAACTGAAAGAGAAGATGAGTTATACCAATATAGACAAGAATGGCGTTTAGCTTGTTTGGCAAATGATCCAGAACGACAACCCGAAGCTGAAGCTTTCTGTCAAACTCTTCTACAACACAACCCTATTCAAACAAGAGTAATTATTTGGGCTATTGCTCGAAATTACCAAATTAATCTATTATCTTGTAAAAATGCCTTAGAAAAATATATTGAAGAATCAGAAAATAATTTTGAACAAATTACAGTTTTGATTTGGTTATATTTAAATGAAGACAAAAATCAACAAGCATTAGCACTTCTGGAGCAAAAAAAGGGTTTATTTGAACAACAAGACTTAACAAATTACTGGATTCTTTGGCACGCTCAAATACTGGTTGCTAATGGAAATTATTTAGAAGCTTTACAAGAAGCAAATACTTTAAATAATACTCCTGCTAGTCGTCAAGTACATACCCTCATATTACGACAAATTGCCAAGCAGTCTAACGACTGGCAATCAGTAGTTGAGTATTTAGAAACTTGCTTTCAGGAAAGTAAAAATGCTTGGTTTTTATATGAATGCTGTCGGCTGAAAGCTGACCTAAAAGACTGGACTTACATTGCTGACCGTGCAGATACGCTAGTAGAAAGTGTTGGCACTCCGGCGGCTTTAGACCTTGCAGTTAATTGTCTCTGGAATGCAGAACGACCAAGAAAATGCCTCCAGTTATTGAATGATAATCAACAACTATTCCCAGAAGGTTTTTTGCCTGGGTACTTACGCAATTTAAAAATTTGGTGTTTAGTAAAAACAAAAACTTCCTTAACAATCCAAGTAGTCGCTGAAGCTGAAGCTTTGTTTAAAGAACAGAGACAGATTGAATATCTGTTGACTTGGATGAATTTACAGTTACGCTTAGGAGATACGAAAGGACTGGTAATATCAGCACGACAGTTGGCAGCTCATAAAGATGCTCACCCAAGCAATCTTCTATGGGCGGCCAGTTGGGTTTATCTCGAAAGCAAAGACTTGGCACAGAAGCTATGGAAGCAAGCTACAGAACAATCTATTGATGAAAATCTGCTGGGTTTGGTAATTGATTTAAGTTTCAAGTTGAATCTTGAAAAAGAAGCACGTTCATATATACAACAAGCACAACTTCTAGCGTTAGAAGGAAAAGGGCCATTTAAGGCTATTGAAATTAGAGAATTACTGAAATTAAATCAAAATTGGTACAACCAAGTAACTGATATTAGTCAAAAATATGATAACGGAGAACTACCAATACACTTGGTAACAGAAGCAGGAAGAATTCCTTTAGTAAAACTGCTTCATGAACAATTGCAAAAAAATGCTTTTGTACCTAACCCACATTTTCAAGCACCTGTCTTTATTCGTCACGGCGGTCGTCCTCTACAAATACTACCTTTTTCAGAAGAATTTATAAGTTTATCCTCTCAATGGTGCTTACATCTAGACATATCCGCTTTTTTATTAGCCGCACACTTGGATATTCTGGATGCAGTAGAACAGTATTTCCAACCTTTGAAGATTTCGGCTGCTTTTCAAATGTCTTTAGTGCATCAGCGCCAAATGCTTTTATCTTACCAAGCTTCTCGTTTTGATACTAATCGTCAAATTTTAGATTACATTAAAAGCCGCAAATTAAGAGAAATACAACCTGATAATAATATCACGGAGTTTGGAGAACTGGCAGAAATTCAAGGTAAAGAATGGGCATCTTTACTAGAAAAATTCAAAGCTGAAGGTGGGTATTTAGTTGAGTTTTTACCTCTTTCTAAGATGAATAACGAAGGAGAATTATACCCGATTGCATTATCAGATTCAGCAAAAGCACACATAATAAATTGCCGCTCTTTGGTAGAGGCATTGAAACGCAATAATCTACTAGGAGAAGAACAATATCAAGAAGTTTTACAAGATTTAGGCAACCAAGCTTATCTAGATCCTTTTGCTCCTATCCCTCAACTTAATACTCCGGTTGTTTTCATAAATAGTACCATCTCATCATTAACAAAAACTAAAGTTTTTAGCAAAATATGTCAACATTTTCAAGTATTTATTGAGCATAATTACCTTAAACAAATCCAATTAGAATTGGAAACTCATGAAAAGCAGTGTTTAGAATTAGACCAATGGTTATCAAGGCTAATGGAGCGAGTACGTGATGGATTGGAACAAGGTATTTATGAAATAGTTACACTACCAGACGATGAAAATGAGCAAGAAGTCAAACAAGAAGATAATTTAGACCTACTCACTGTTGCTGACTTGTTAACATTTACAGCTAACCCAAATGATGTTATTTGGATAGATGACCGTTGCATTAATAAATTTCCACATCGTCAAGGTTCCCCCATTATTACTATTCTTGAAGTGCTTGATGCCCTCCTTGCGGGTGAACAACTAAGTCTAGATGATTACTATGAGAAAATTTCGGTACTGCGTAAAGCGAATGTCCGTTATATTCCCATTACTGGACAAGAAATCATCCACTTTCTTAAACAAGCACAGGTAATTGATGGTGAAGTAAAAGAAACCGAGGAGCTATCAGTTATTAGGCGTTATCTTGCTTCCTGCCTCCTAGATAATCATAGATTACAAATTCTACCAGCGACACCTGAAAATTTTTACAATTTTCAAAACGAATTTAACTTTATACTAACTTGCTTCCGTGCTACTGAAGATGCCATTGTTACTGGATGGCAAGAGAAAGATTTAAGCGAGGATTATGCAGTAGCTTATGCTAATTGGATAGTAACTAATTTATATACTGGTACTTTTGGTACTCTCCACTTATCATCTCTATCTAATCCTGAAAACAATGGATACAATTTTGTAGCTCTAGATATTAGTGGTTTGTATATACGTGGTATTGGAACGTTAGATATCACCATGCTGTTAGAACCAACAGACATTGAGCAGCAAGAAGAGCTTACACGCCGTCAACGATATTTCAACTGGATTGACCAAAAAATTTCTCAGAAACGCTTTAGAGTCAATCCAGAAGTTTCTAAAATTACTGCTCACATACTTCATACTGCAATAATCGAGAACAGTATGAAACCCCAAGAGGATGAGACACAAAATATAGTTAACAAACTCATTACTAGGGAATTTTATAAAGACCTACCTAAGATAGTTAGTCGTGAAATAGAATCTGATACCAGTTTGATGGAATGGCTGGGTTACGAAGTTTTTGAACTTATTTATATTAAGTCTTTTGTCTTTATAGGAGCAGAATTTTGGTTAACTGTTGAAAAAGCTATTAACGAAGGAGAAGCATTTGTAGAAGCAAAACAACCACAAAAAAATTGCAATATCCAAAGAAATTTAGTAGATGAGTCCTCTCAAATAATTCTAGAAATAAAGAGTGAAGATAATTCACTTAATAAAGTATTTGATGATCCTCTTTTATTATTACTCTCTAATAATCGAAATATATATAAGCAGATTCTGGAACAGCATCGTTCATGGTTTGATTGTGATAATGAAACATTTGAGCAGTTTACTACTGAAATAATATCATTAGAAAATGCTAGAGAGCGATTTAGAATAGTAAAAGCTTTCAGAGATGATTCAGTTGCTAGATTTTATACAGTTCTAGAAAATCAAATCGAAAATAATAACTCGTTCAGTGCAGATGATGTAATTCCTTCATCAAGTGATGGACTTCTACGGTACTTTAGATTAGATAAATTAATCACAGATAACAGTAACTTTTTAATTCAAATAAGTAGCGCAGCTGAATCTCTCTTAAATTCTGATGGCTTAGAGGAAACATTAAACCGATTATGCTGCTTACCAGTTAAACTCCCACAGATTTTAATAGAATCATTAGGTAATATATCCGCAGAACAAAGGCAAAGTCTGCTCGAAAGTTTAACAGAAAACTGGACATCTCCCATATCAAAACTTCATTTAATTGACTTGGCTCTTCATTTTAGTGGTGACGGTTCCAGAATTACTGATTTAGCTACAAGAATACTAGATGAGTTATGTAGTGAGGAAGGTGAGCTTCACTTCTCTATATTTCAGACCATACTTTATCTAGTCAACAATGAATTTAGTCATTGGAATGAAACAGAAAAATGGACTGTGCCTACGAAACTGGCTATGCTATGGGGGCATACTAGCAAATTACACAATATACTTGTCCCCGACATAGAGGTGGAATCTTTAAAGGCTTATGCTCAAGACTTAGAAAAATATTGTTGGTCTAGGCAACTTAACGCTGATACATTTAACCATGACCTAGAGTTTTGGAATGATATATTGCATCCAAATAGACTAACAAGGGAGGAGTTTGTTGTTAATGGTCTTGCAGCAATTACAGTCGATAAACCAGTTGAATTACTTGAATGCCTTGGTATGATTGACAAAGTAGCTACTTTTGCAGTGCGTGTCAAGGAAGAACAGCGTGTGCCAGATTTGAGGCTACTTCGAGATCCAATGCTGGCGAACGACTGTTTAGGCTCCTTACTCCGAAGTGACCGTCAACAAAGTCGATTACTGGGAACAGAACTCAGCGAGTATTTGGCATCTAGTCACCTAAAAACAATTACAGAAAATGCAATTGCAACTTTAGAAGAAAATCAGCTTTCTAAAGATTCCTGGTTATGGTTAATTATAGTGGTGGATACTTTACCAATTTATGATGATCTAAGAGAAAAATTGAAACATATTATAGAAACTTTGGATGTTTCTTCATTGTTGGC
The DNA here is from genome assembly GCF_041747015.1 of Nostoc sp. Lineage (GTDB taxonomy): Bacteria > Cyanobacteriota > Cyanobacteriia > Cyanobacteriales > Nostocaceae > Nostoc. Next base: position 2,180 of record NZ_JBGTFY010000141.1, on the reverse strand, counting down.
AACAGAGATAGATTTAGTATTTTTAGCTTTTAAAGTTGCTTCATCCCAGATAATTTATATGGGAGATGAGCAATTAGAATCCTGTTTAGAAGATAAAGTGATCTATCTTGCTAATTTACTTGCTCTTCAAGACAAGGAAACAAATTTAGATAAACAACATATCCATAAATTTTTAGAGATTGTTTTCCGGCTTGCTGATATACCAAAAAATCCCAATAAAACTAGCCTGACTATAGGCAAATTATTGAAAAAAACTTTAGGTGTATGGCCACGCCTTGCTAACACTGATTTATATCTCATAATGTCCAGGTTTGTTGACGAGTTGCCAATACAAAAACTAACCGGGTTATGGGAAGTAGTTTTGTATCTTCGGGCAATACGCGAGCATGAATAGTAATAAAATTTGCTACTCGTCGCAGCTTCGTAACACTTCAAATTATTAACTTTTATTCGTCCGAATCCTTCAACATACCCGTCAACAACTCCGACATTTCCCACAGGTCTTTATTCCGGTTATCGTCATAAATCATCAGCGTTCGCGGGTCTGCATGACGGCTTAATTTCTGCACCTTTCTGATATTCCCATCAGTGGCATCAAGTGCCGCCGTAATCGCCGAATGCCTGACCCTGTGAGGTGACATGGGTTTCTTAACCCCAGCGAACTTAAAAGCAGTAGCCACTATTTTATAGATGGCATCCGTAGTCAATCTATGCCCTTCATTATGAAAATCTAATGCTGTAAAAATTGGTAAATTGCCATTCAAATCCCCTCGTGCAATTAACCAATCTGCAAGAGCAGCCGCCACATCCTTGGACATATCCAAATACTCTTCATTCGTTCCCTTACCCTTGCCCAAAACCCTCAACTTGCGCCCATAAAAATCAAAGTCACCCACATTTAATTGACATATCTCCTGGCGACGCAAAGCCAAACCCCACAGCACCAAAAAAATCGCATAGTTGCGTTTACCAATCAAAGTCTCCCTATCAAACTGCTGAATTACAATAGATATCGCTTTGCTATCAACACCCCGCGTATCCCGGTACGCCTTGACCTTCTCCCCCGACACATCTTCCAGGGAATAGTTGCACACCCCCAACTTCCGCCCCATCTTCGCCAACGACTTAATCGCCGCCAACCGCCGATTGATTGTCGCCTCCCGCAACCCAGATTTAATCAACATCGCCTTATATTTCAACACCACCATCACCGCTTGCTCTCGCTGCAAGTGCAGAAACTCCAGCACACTATCACCAGTCGGCGGTAATAAAGTCATCTTCAGAAAAAAATCCCTCAAATCCTTTTCATAAGCCCGTCGAGTATTGGGGTTGCGCTTATCTGCCAACAACTGCGCCAACACATCCGGGTCTTTGTCAAGTTGTGCGTCAAAATATCGAGCGATCGGGGCATCTAAACACGCCTCCAACTCAACTTTAACTAGCTCACCAAAAATTGGCTCGTTAGGCATAATTGCTCACCGACTCGTTATTGATAATACAGATTTCCAATAACGTCTATCATACGGCCACAGGTGGCAGCATTAATGTTTACATTCACTTCGGAGCAAAATTCTCCTTGCGGAACTAGGCAGGTGTCAATTGGTAATGGTATATCTGTAATTTCCTGTTTTGATATCAAAATTGATATCGACAAACTGATTCGATCGCGAATCCGAATGGCGATCGCCCCCCGCATAACGCACCTCCCACTAAGCTTACGCCTGATAATTACCTCATGGTAAAAAATCAATATGCACTCTCAGTAAACCAAACCAAAGGGACTGCGAATTGGGCAAGCTGGCAGCTTAACAAGTCATGGCTAGGGAAAGCAGAGCGCCAGGATAACTTCCGCCCGGACATGTTCTAGGTGCAATACCTGACCAAAGAAACACAAGAAATGGATACTCGGATTCGCTCATAAATAACAAACCTTCAGATGCTTGTTTTAACTTAGCGATAATTTCTGAATTGGTATTAGTCATCAAAAAAAGTGATATTTTCTATGGGGTGCTGGTCTTCTGATGAATAGAAGAAACTAGGTTTGACGATTAATGTTAGTAACTATCTGATTTTCTGAAGGATGTTTGTAATGAGGTTGATTAATCGGGGGGCATAAATAATTAAAAGAATTGTCAGTATGTGACAGTTGCATACTCCGGGGTGCATTTAAAGCAATGACA
>NZ_JBGTFY010000140.1:0-33638 GCF_041747015.1 Nostoc sp. | reverse complement strand
GAGAAGGTTCAGTGTACGAGCAGCATTTTCGGCTTTCTTCGTACTTACATATAATACCATGTTTCTTGAGATAAATATAATCAATATGGGTCATGGTTCGACATAGTAATTAATGTGTTTTGGCTACCGCCAAAATACATTCTTACAAACTCTCACGCCGGGAAACCCGGACGCGCGTTCGCGCTTGCGTCTCCCCTTGGGAGAGGTTTGCGCTTAATTACTATATCTCACCACTCCCGCGCATTCATCCCACACTCCGTCTAGTGAGTGTGGGATGAATGCTGATCTAGCTAAAATTTACCCAAGCCTATTTTAGGCTTGGGTGTATTCAACAATAATTGTGAGAGTTACGAGTTACCAAAAAATTGTGAATAAAGGTAGTTAGCTAAACAGCACCACTGTTTCTGTTAAACAGAATCGCTATAGTTTTGAAAATTAGCTTTAAATCGTACACCAAACTCCAAATTTTTTGATACTCTAAATCCATGCGAATTACATCTTCAAAACTACGGACTTTAGAACGTCCATTTACTTGCCATTCGCCAGTCATACCGGGTTTAACATCTAAACGTTGCCACTCCGGTACTTCGTAGCGTTCCACTTCATCCGGCGTGGGTGGTCGAGTACCTACTAAACTCATCTCTCCTTTGAGGACGTTCCAAAATTGGGGTAGTTCATCAAGACTAGTTCGCCGTAAAAAGCGTCCTACCTTGGTAACTCTGGGATCATTCTCATTCTTGAAAAAAGCGCCTTGCACTTGGTTTTTGACTTGGGATTTCTTGGCTTCCGCATCTACACACATGGAACGGAATTTCCAAATCTCAAACCGCTTCCCCATCCAACCGCAGCGGGTTTGACTAAAGAAAATGGGGCCGGGATCGTTAATTTGAATAGCGATCGCAATCGGAATAAACAAAACTCCTGTAATTAATAAACCGATTATTGACCCCACAATGTCTAATAACCGTTTCATCCAAGATGCCACAGAAGGGTGAGTAGCGGGTAACTGCTCTACTTTCCGGGAAGTTGTCTTTCGGTTGTCTACTAAGTCTTGTTGCTCTATTAGCGATGGCTCATCCACCACATCTAGGGGAAAAACCTGATCCAATCCCGTGAGTTTTAGGACTGCCATTACTTGAGGTGTTACATTCCGCAGTGTTAATGTAATCTCTTTTGCTTGGGCGGATTTAAAATTACTGACCAAGGCACCTAAACCACTACTATCCATAAAAGTAGTTTGGTGAAAGTCAATAATGATTTGTTTGAGATGTGAATTGGGTTGGATTAAGTCTTGGCAGGTTTGCTTAAAGCTTAAAGCCTCCAGCACGCTCAACCGCGTAGGCACCTGGACTATAGCCGTATCGTTTAGGGAATTAACTGGAAAATCGACCTCTGTCGGTTGGCTAGTCATGAAGCTCTGCACTTTCGTTGCCATGTATAATATAATATCTGCCAAACATCATTTTGTCCGACAAAACTATCTAACCTAATATTAGAGTCAGTAGTAATCAGGACTAATCGCTATTTACCGGGGCTGAGATTGGAGATCGCCAGCGACGATTCACAATAGAACAAGAAGCCAAAAAACATCCTTGCTGTTGTGCCGACACAACGCGATCGCGTTGATCTCATCAAATGATTGCTAAAACTACGGTTACACCTACCGCACGCCTGATTGAGGTCTTTTCTGCCATTCAAGGGGAAGGACTGAATGTAGGGACACGTCAGATATTTATTCGTTTTGCTCTGTGTGATTTGCGCTGTCATTTTTGTGATAGCGCCCACACTTGGGATGCACCGGCTACTTGTCGGATAGAGCGATCGCCTGGATTGCGCGACTTTGAAATCCACTCTAACCCTGTTCCATTACCAATATTAATGGAATGGGTGGAACGACAAAACCTACCTTGTCTACACGATAGCATTAGCTTAACGGGGGGTGAACCGCTTCTTCATGCTCCATTTTTAATGCAGTTTCTACCCCAAGTGCGAGCCATAACTGGCCTACCTATATACTTAGAAACTGGCGGGCATCGCCCAGAACAACTGGCGATGATTCTCTCCTACTTAGACTCTGTTGGTATGGATTTCAAATTGCCCAGTGTTAGCGGCGAAAGTCATTGGCAAGAACATAGTAAATTTCTTCAATTATGTCATGATTCATATTTAAATGTTTTTGTCAAGATAATTGTGTCTCAAAACACAGATCCCGCCGAGTTAGAACGTTCAGCTTTGCTGGTGGCAGAGGTTAGTCCAGATATCCCAGTATTTCTACAACCTGTTACGCCTTTAGCAGTATCGGAACAATTTTCCCCAATACCTATGCTTGCACCTTTGAGCGATCAAGTTTTGACGTGGCAAGCTTTGATGAAGCGGTTTGTCAAGCACGTGCGCGTGATCCCCCAGACCCATAAAATGCTAAACCAGCTGTAAAATTTGAGTTTGATAAAGATATAGTCAAGAAAAAAGTAAGATATTATGAAAGGCGGTCAAGAGCCAAACACTCTTTGAGCGATATTTCCCTAACAGAAAATTAAGGAAAAGGTTAGTTGAGTTGTTGACAATTTCGTGTTATGTGAATCCGATTTGATTTTTGAAAAAGATTACGAGAAAATACGAAGAAATGCATCTGTCTCACAGCCAACAATGATAAATCAGTATTTAAAAGCCGCAATGCTCTCAGAGAAATTACTCAACAGGCGATCGCAAAATTATAGCAATCGCCAGTGTGGTTAGGACGACAGTTGTAGAAAATGGTCTATCGCATCCCGTAAACAATCAAACGCATCCAGACATTTGCGGATGCGATTTTTGAGCCATGCCTAACATTTCTCAATCTTGTTGAGGTCTGGAGAAGAAGGGTGCAAATACAGCACTTTACACCCCGCCTGCTCAATCAATGCCTCAATGCGACCCCCTTTGTGAAAAGTGGCATTATCAATTTACAATTTCAGTTCATAGATTAGTGAACGAGCAACCGGATTCTCTGATCGCTTTTCGGGATCACTCCATAGTCTAGTGTCATAAAACTGAACTGATTTTACTTGCTGGAGAGTGGGATAATTACTGCTAATTGCTTGCCAGAAGGAACTTACGTGTAGCTCTTTCTCAATTGTACTTTTTGTGTTTTTAGTTGGGTAAAAAACATACTTAGCTAAGGAATTAAACTTTACAGGCCCCATTTTTTTCTTAAAGTCTTTTAAATCAAAGGTGAGAAGCGCACCCGTTCCACTTAAAGGAACAACTTCTAGAATTTTTACTTTTGGACCTGAAATTTCCGAAAACGTTGGATAGCAGGCAAGTGGCCAACCCGCTGTTCTTTCAGTTAAACCCAATAGGCTATTGCCAATAATTAATGAAACAACGATAACTGTGAGTGCTTGCGAATAAATCGGTACTTGGAAATTTCGTTTTTTAGTCTCAGGAATCTCAGCTTTAATTAGACTACAAGTACGAGAATCAGCAACACGCCGATAAATATACTTACCAATCTCTGGTATAGGCCACACATACAGCAAAGGTAAAATCGGCCAGAAAATGGGTATGCGTGCTGCTATGACACGATAGGCGTTGTAACCCTTCCATGACCTTCTTTGGAGAACTGCGTGCATATCAGCCAATAGCGCCTGGGAGTCTAACCAGAGAAGATTGTGGGTGTTCCCAGCCTGCTAGTAGAAAATAGTATATAGTATTTTGCTGGGTGGGCAATACCCACCCAACCTACTTTTTGGTTTCTACAGTGCGCCCTCATCTGTAGCTCTAGATTTAGTTTTTGCCTTATTGGCACTGCGTTTGAGGGCAGATAGTCTTGCTTCGTATCTCGACCGTTGGCGTTTGTTAGGAGTGTTATCAATTAGGGTTTTCAAGGCGCTACCTAGACTCTTATAGGCATTGGGGAGACTATAACCAAAACGAGTTGCCAAAGCGATCGCTTTTTCATCAGCATTGAGCAATTCTTTTATTTGCTTTTCCCCATTATTCTTTTGGTACAGTCGCCAGCCTGACACACCACACAGCGACAAAGCTAACACCAACAGCAATCCATCTTGTACCCACAATTCGCCTACAGCGCCACCTAAACCGATGGCTAATGCTGCCATTTCCCAACCATCTTTGGGGATTGTGTCATTTTGAACGCGAGCAACTTCATGCCAGAACAGCAAATTACGCTGATCCATTGCGAGGTCATCCCATTTCACCAAGTCAATTTGAATTTCTACCTGGTCTTTACCAATTTCTTCGCAGCGAACCAGGGGTGGATTGACCTCAGTTGTGCCTTCAACCATGACCCAGCTTTGCAATTCTGGCGGTAGTAGGCCTTTTAACCGCCGGAGTTCACTCATTTCCGCTTTGGCAGAGGAGGTTGCATAGGATGTCATAAAATCCAGCCCTAAAAAATTTCAGTTATATAGTGAGGGTATCACTTTGGAGTATAGCTATTTAAGTGATGATCCGTTTCACTCGCCCTTAAAACTTCCTCGCTTTTTTCGCGCTTCCATTGCTTTTTCCAGCACATCTAGCAATCCTGGCGCTTCTTCTTGGATACTGAGTAACAGTCTTTCCCCAAGTTCTATATTCCCCGGATCAAAACCTGTTGCCATCACTTCTTTCAGGCGAGGTATCGCTATGCCATCCACAATCTGAATTAACCCACTCAGACAACGGTGAAATTGCCTTTCTGTGAGAATGGAATCCTCCAAAGGAAACTCAATAATGGCACGAATTTCGCCATCAGATGGATCATATTCCCATTGCAACATTTTGGTTTCCCAGGAAATGGCAAGCATTGTCTGTAGGATAGTTCCCTTGTGAGGATGGTCTTGAATTCCTGCCAGAACTTGAGGGGCAAATACCCGAAAAAATTTTCCCTCTTCATCCAATTGGACAACTATCAGGAAATCTTCTAGGTGATCAGCCTCCACACCTGTTATAATGCGGTCTTCTTTATCATCCAAACGGTAATCCCAACCAAGGTTGTCTAAATAGTTGGCAATCTGTTTGAGGTTAGCTCCCATAAAAGCCTCATAAGGAACGTGGAGCAGCTGTTAACAGACCTAGTTTAACCGGCTAGGGGTAGTTGTTTGGGTTAATGTGGCTACTTGCGATCGCATATGTGCAATTAGGGTATTGGGCACTTGTACTGAGCCTTGCCGTTGGCGCAGCTACCCTTTCTGAGGATGCTAAATCTAGCACAGAGGCTGGTAGAGTTTTATATTACAAGCAACAAACTGTTTTCACTGAATAATTGTAGTGAGCAATACATCTTTATTTTTTAGTAACTATGAAGTTTATGCGTAAATCAGCTTTAATTCTAGCGATCGCACCCCTAGTTTTTGCGATCGCGGCTTGTGGTGGAGAGTCAGGACAAACAGCAAATACAGCTAGCACTCCAGGCAGTCCAGCCGCACCAGTAACTCGAAATCGTTGGGATACCATCAAAAGCCGTGGTCAGTTAATTTGCGGTGTCAGTGGCGAAATTCCAGGGTTCAGCTTTGTGGGAACTGATGGTAAATACAGCGGCATCGATGTAGATATTTGCCGAGCGATCGCATCTGCTTTATTTGACAATCCAGATGCAGTAGAATTTCGCAATCTCAATTCCAAAGAGCGGTTTACAGCTTTGCAAACTGGGGAAGTAGACGTTCTCAGCCGTAATACTACTTGGACACTTAGTCGTGATAGTTCAGTTGGTCTAGAATTTGCCCCCGTTGTCTTTTATGATGGTCAAGCCTTAATGGTTCGCAAAAATAGCAGCATTAAGTCCCTGGCAAACTTGAAAGATAAAGCAATTTGCGTTCAAACTGGTACTACTACCGAACAAAACTTAGCAGACCAAATGCGAAAGAGAGGTATCACTTACAAACCTGTTGTGTTTGAAGACGTTAATGTTACCTTTGCTACTTATGCTCAAGGGCGTTGCGATGGCATTACAGCTGACCGTTCGGCATTGGTTTCTCGGCGCACGACTCTGCCCAAACCAGAAGATAATGAGATTCTTGAGGAAGTTATTTCTTCAGAACCCCTTGCACCAGCGATCGCCAAAGGAGATGCTAAGTTTGGTGATGCTCTCAAATGGGTGGTTTATTCCTTGGTAAAAGCTGAAGAGTTGGGCATTACTTCCCAGAATGTGGGTCAGTTCGCTACTAGTAACGACCCAGATATTAAGCGCTTTCTAGGAACAGAAGGCAACCTTGGGGAAGGACTTGGCTTAACAAACGACTTCGCAGCCAGAATAATCAAGCACGTCGGTAACTACGCCGAAATTTACGATCGCAACCTCGGCCCCAAGACAAAACTCAATCTAGCTCGTGGTCAAAATCAACTCTGGAGCAAAGGCGGACTGCTTTATTCTCCGCCGTTCCGGTAATGAGTAATGAGTAATGAGTAATGAGTTGGGAGAATAATTAATAACCCATGTCCAATGACAAATGATCAATGACAAATTGCCTATATGGCGTGATAATCGCTTTTGGCGCATTGCTTTGCAATTAGTTGCCGTATTTTTAGCAGCAGTTGTGGTAGTGATACTGTGGGGCAATCTTAACCGCAATTTGCGGCAATTGGGTATTCAGTTTGGATTTGATTTTCTCAAGCAACAGGCATCTTTTGATATTGGCGAGACGCTGATTACCTACAAACCGACTGACACCTACAGTCATGCCTTGTGGGTGGGGTTAATTAACTCCTTACGGGTGGCGATCGCCGGAATTTTTCTCACGACAATTGTGGGGGTAAGTGCTGGAATTGCACGACTTTCTGACAACTGGCTAGTGCGGAATATCAGTATGGTTTATGTGGAGGTTTTCCGCAATACACCCTTACTCCTGCAATTGCTATTTTGGTACTTTGCTGTTTTCCTCAGTTTTCCCAAAACAGAAAATAAGATATCTTTTTGGGGTTTTATTGGTGTTAGTCAAAATGGCTTAGAATTCCCTTGGTTTACTTTATCCCCAGAGTTTTCAGCCTTGCTATTGGGATTAACTTTTTACACAGGTGCGTTTATCGCTGAAATTGTCAGAGGTGGGATTCAATCAGTACCTAAAGGACAATGGGAAGCAGCGCGATCGCTAGGATTAAAACCAGGGTTGGTGATGCGGTTGGTGATTTTTCCCCAAGCTTTGCGGGTAATAATTCCACCGTTGACGAGTCAATATCTTAATTTGACAAAAAATACCAGTTTAGCGATCGCGATCGGCTACCCTGATATTTATTTTGTCGCCTCAACCACCTTTAACCAAACGGGGAAAGCCGTAGAAGTGATATTACTGATTATGCTTACCTATCTGATTCTCAGCTTGACTATTTCCGTAGCGATGAATTTGTTCAATCGCACTGTGCAAATTAAAGAGAGATGAGGGGGATGAGATGGATCGGGGACATGAAAAAGCAGTTGAGCCTTTGAGATCGGAAGTTGAGCCTTTGAGGCCGGAAGTTTGAGTCTTGACAAATGACAAATGACCAATGACAAATCCTCAATTAACTTGGCTACGTAAAAACCTATTCAGTACTTGGTACAACAGCTTGTTAACTGTTATCTGTTTAGTATTGCTGTTTTGGGTAGTGCGAGGAGTTCTAACTTGGGCAACAACTCAAGCACAATGGGCGGTAATTCAGGTTAATTTACGTTTATTTTTAGTTGGGAGATTTCCCCAAGCCCTGTATTGGCGAACTTGGATTGTGTTAGCGATCGCTTCGACTTTAGGCGCTATAACTGGAGGTGTATTTTTTAGTAAACAACAGTTAACATGGCGCAGAATTGCTTTTTTTACTTTCATAGTCGGCGTTTTGTTAGTTATTTTACCACTGGATTTTACATCCCGCCTTTGGTTATTGTTAATTGCAGTTTTGCTATTTGCAGGCTTTTGGCTTGGAGGAGAGTTTACTAAAGTACTAACTCCTTGGCTTTCTCTATTATGGTTATTATCTTTCCCCGTCATTCTCTGGCTAATTGGCGGTGGATTTGGATTGCAATCTGTATCTACAAATTTGTGGAACGGTTTGTTACTTACCCTACTAATGGCAGCAGTCAGTATTGTACTTTCCTTTCCCATTGGAGTTTTATTAGCTTTAGGACGCACAAGCGATTTGCCTGTAGTACGTTGGTTTTCTATTTTGTATATTGAAATCGTTAGGGGAGTACCACTTATTGGGATTTTATTCCTCGCTCAGGTAATGCTGCCGTTATTATTATCAGCAGATGTGCGTTTAGATCGGGTATTGCGAGCCATTGCTGGACTAGTATTCTTTAGTGCTGCTTACATGGCAGAAAACGTGCGCGGTGGACTCCAATCAGTTCCTCGCGGACAAATTGAAGCCGCCAAAGCACTAGGATTAAATACAGCCTTAGTGGTTTTATTAATTGTCCTACCTCAAGCTTTACGTGCTGTTATTCCTGCCCTTGTCGGTCAATTTATCGGCTTATTTAAAGACACTTCACTCTTATCTTTAGTGGGATTAGTAGAACTAACAGGTATTGCCCGCTCCATATTGGCACAACCACAGTTTCTTGGCCGCTATGCAGAAGTTTATCTATTTATTGGATTTATTTATTGGATATTTTGTTACTCGATGTCCTTGGCTTCTCGGCGGTTAGAAAGACAGTTAAGTTAGGAAATGGTTCTCTCTTAATTCTGACTCCTTTTCATCTTTTAACTTTTGCCTTGTTCGGTCAGTTATGTAATTTATTGTGCATCTAACCAAGTTTGTAAATCCGCCAAGCTGGTAAAATCCAATAGAGCAACGCTTAGATTCTCAAGCAGTGCTAACGGTAAATGAGAAATCATTGCTTGCATTTCCTCAGACAATTCTTGTCCAAGACACTTATTCAACAGTCGAACAATCAATTTAACCGTTGCCTCCTGTCGTCCTTCTTGTCGTCCTTCTTCCTTAATTTCTCGATAAACTCTCGTTTGCTGTAAAGTTATCCCTAACATGACTTCCACCTCCGCTCGGCTTAGTTGTTCAAATTTATAGACCATTATGGTCGTTATCAATTCTATTATGGCGCGACTTGATACTTGTGGTACTTCTTGACCTGTTCTAGTTAGCAAATACCTAGCTTCTTCTGGTGCTTGGTCTTCTTCTATCGTAGTTAGTACCATGAGTGCTAAACCCAAAGGTAATTGGCGAATATCTCCTAATTCGTCCAAGTAAACGCGATCCACTTGTTCGCTACTAAGAAATGCACGGTAGGGATAAGTATTACTTTGTTCAATACGGCGGGATGGGTAAATTACCACCGCTTGCCAATCACTGTATCTCACACGGTTGCGATAGAAGTACAATAACGACTCGGCAAATAGCCTTTCGTAGAGCATTTCATCTGTCTTGGAAAGTTGCTCTACTTGGGGAGACCCCATCGCTTTTAGCGTCTCCCCTTGGGAGAAGACCGCACTTTCCGCTTTTTGAAATTGAACTTCGCTGAAATATACAACCCCTGCATCAGCGGTATCAGGTGGAAGAAACACACCATCAATTTCAAATTTAGGACTTACACCACAAATTTTATTCATGACTGGTTTTGTGATGTTGTAGTATCGTTCTGGCAAAATATAAGATGCGCGATCGCGCTGTTAAATCTTACTAATTAAGGTTATTATTGATAGGCGATCGCAGCTATATAAAATCAGATATCTGCTGATTTTCACCCTATTACCTTGTCGCTAGGCATCGCTAATTTACTTGGTTAAATAATTCGGAGGTGCAAATCTGTGACAACAGAACAAAGACCAATAATTGTTGCTGAAGATGTTCACAAGTGGTATGGAAAATTCCACGCTCTCCAGGGCGTGAGCTTGACAGTCAATCGCAAAGAAGTAGTAGTATTAATGGGGCCATCTGGTTCAGGAAAATCTACCTTTATCCGCACATTTAATGCTCTAGAAGAATACCAAAAGGGAAGAATTGAAATCGACGGGATTACCCTCAGCCATGACTTGCGAAATATTGAAACAATTCGCCAAGAAGTGGGAATGGTATTTCAGCAATTTAATTTATTTCCTCATCTCACAGTGCTGCAAAATATTTCTTTAGCACCAATTTGGGTACGGCGATCGCCAAAGCCAAAAGCTGAAGAATTGGCAATGCAACTATTAGAAAGAGTGGGAATTTTAGAACAGGCGCAAAAATATCCAGGACAGTTATCTGGTGGACAACAGCAACGAGTAGCGATCGCTCGTGCTTTAGCCATGCAACCTAAAATTATGCTGTTTGACGAACCCACCTCAGCCTTAGATCCAGAAATGGTACGAGAAGTTTTGGATGTAATGCGAGGTCTTGCGCGTGATGGGATGACAATGGTAGTCGTCACCCATGAAGTTGGATTTGCTCGTGAAGTCGCCGACCGAGTTATTTTAATGGATAGCGGTTCCCTCGTTGAGTCAGCTACCCCCGACACCTTTTTTAACAACCCCAAAGAAGAAAGAACACGCAAATTTTTGTCGCAAATTCTCTCATAGAAATTCTTTATTTTGAATTTTGAATTGTTTACCCCTTTTGCCCCACAACTTCACACCAAGCTTGAGTAAAAAATCTATCTGGGTGCTGACTCCATTCCCATAAAGTACGGCTCATTCCTGTAAGCGATCGCTCATCAGTCTACTCCTTCGGCAAAGCTTGATCAACATTTTCTGAAGCCTCGATTCGCAGCACTAAATATTCTGCACAGGCTTTATTACAACGATAATAATTTTTTATTAACGACAAAAAATAATTTCTTAAATGAGAAAAAAATTAACTTAGTTTCATAACGTTATCTTAGTTCTCTCTTAATGCAAATCATCTAAATCCTCTTCATAATAACTATCGATTAATCTGCGATCGGTAGACTTTATTCCAACATCAAGGAGGATTCAGTGACTTTATCAAGGCGTCAATTTTTCACCCTAGCAGGCTCAGGAACTGCCGGTGCTTTACTCTTATCCCCATTGGAAGCTTTCTACGCTAAACGGTCTTTAGCAGCCGGCCCTTACGGTTCTCTTCAATCTGACCCCCGTGGTGTTCTCGATTTACCCGCCGGATTTTCTTATGTGAGATTGTCTGAGACGGGGCAAACGATGAACGACGGCTTCAAAGTTCCAGGTGGACACGATGGCATGGGGGCGTTTCCAGGAGCAAATGGCAGTACAATTCTGATCCGTAACCATGAACTCAACCCGGCATCAAGTACCAGCGTTGGCGCACCTAGTTCTAAAAAATATGACACTCAAGGTAAAGGTGGGACAACAACCCTAGTAGTCAGTTCCAATCGCATTTTAATTAATCACTACGGTTCTTTAGCAGGTACTTACCGCAACTGCGCTGGTGGAATAACCCCTTGGGGATCTTGGCTTAGTTGCGAAGAGAGCTTTGAAACTGGTAACAAGAAGCATGGTTATGTATTTGAAGTGCCTAGTAGTGCAACTGGATTTGTAACCCCTGTACCCCTTGTGGCAATGGGTCGATTCAATCACGAAGCCGCAGCAGTAGACCCTAATACAGGCTATGTATATCTAACTGAAGACCGAGGCGATAGCTTATTCTATCGTTTCGTACCTAACACACCAAATAATTTGAGTGCAGGAGGTACGCTGTTTGCTTTGAGAATTACCGCAAGACCAAAAGCAAACACCGCAACAGGGTTTACAGTGGGTCAAGCCTTCGCAGTGGATTGGGTTCGGATTACTAACCCCGATCCTTCTACTGATACAGTAAGGGTTGCAGGCTTTAATCTAGGAGCAGCCAAGTTTGCTCGTGGCGAAGGTATCTTCTATGGCAATGGAGATATCTATTTCTGCTGTACCAGTGGTGGAAGTGCCGTATTGGGTCAAGTTTGGCGTTACACCCCAGCTACCGAAACACTTCGGCTGTACATAGAACCAAACAATGCAGGTGTTTTAGATTTCCCAGATAATATTGTCGTTGCGCCCAACGGTGATTTGTTCCTCTGCGAGGATGGCAGTGGTACTGACTTTATTGTGGGTGTCACACCAACTGGCGCACTCTATAAATTTGCCCGAAATGCTTTGAATACTTCTGAGTTTGCCGGGGTTTGTTTCTCACCTAATGGACAAACCATGTTTGTAAATATGCAAACGCCAGGAATTACCTTTGCTGTATCGGGTCCTTGGTAAGCTTTAGGCACTATTAATACATATTCTACAGGTTAATTCTGTGAGGATGTAATACTGTTTGAGTTGATTTACTCGTGCCTAATATATAGGATGAAAAAAGGCGAACACAAGTTTGCCTCTAATAACCATAATGATACCGAAAATACAGAATAATTAATAAATCTTCTGCAACTTTATCAACTAATTTATATTCATCTGTTTTTATTTAATTTCACTAAGCATAATTCATATTTACTCCTATCTTTGACACCCTATTGTAACTGTATCTGACTGAGATGATATTTAGGCGATCGCTCTCTTATCTGCGGTTTGTTCAATCTACTGGAGGATGCCAACCCGCAAGTACCCAATAACTGCGAACTTCCACATCACTCAAATGTAGAACTGCAACAGTTGCTCTACCAGTCGACGTTTTGCCAACAATACATAGACTATCTTCACTCCAGCCAAAATGTTCAAACCAGACTTGGTACGAGGGTTAAATAGCTTTATCGTATATTATTGAAATAGAAATATTTAAATCAAGCACCGCCATAAACTGGAATTAAACCTGTGTCTGCTAAAGATGCTTTTCATACAGTTGTCAAAACAGCACTTGAGAAAGAAGGGTGGTTAATCACTCATGATCCTTATGCTCTCCAGGCGGGAACTCTTGAGCTATATGTTGATTTAGGAGCGGAAAAAGTTATTGCAGCCGAAAAACGAGGACAAAAAATAGCTGTTGAAATTAAAAGTTTTCTGAGTCCATCAAAAATCACAGAACTTTATGCTGCATTAGGACAATTTATCATTTACCGAATTGCTTTACAAGAACAAGAAGCTGATCGCACTTTATATTTAGCAGTTCCTAGTACTGTTTAAAATAATTTTTTTATACTTCCATTTATTCAATCTGTAATTAAAACTAATCAACTCTGTTTACTAATTTATAATATTGAACAAAAGGCGATATCAGAATGGCAAAGCTAGACGAATATCGACAATATATTAAGAATTTGCTTCAACAACACGCTAGTACTGTTTGGGATAATCGTATTCAAGCACAGACAATTTTTGATCCAGAACACGATCATTATCAATTAGCTTATGTAGGTTGGCGTGATCAAAACCGTATATATGGGCCTGTTCTCCATCTAGATATTATTGACGAAAAAATCTGGATTCAGCAAGATGGAACAGAGGTAGGAATTGCTAATGAATTAGTTGAATTAGGTGTCCCAAAAGAAGATATTGTTTTAGGCTTTCAGTTGCCATCCGTGCGTAAATATACAGATTTTGCTGTTAGTTAATTAAATTTATTAAAAAGAGCGAACGCTCTGTGATCTGCGGTTTGTTCAATCTTCTGGAGGATGCCAACCCGCAAGTACCCAATAACTACGAACTTCCAACGCATCTGCATCATCGCTCAAATGTAATGTAAAAGCGGGTCATTGCTGTTAACTGAGGGCTGGTTTCAAGCCACGTTCAACAGCCACTTTTAAGGCTCTTGCTTTACTTACTAAGCCACGTCGGTAGACCTGCATAAGTTCATCTAGTTGACGAACTTCTGCATCATTAAGCTGTCCCTCTCCGTGACGCGCTAACAATTGACTGAAAACCTCTTGCTGCTGAGTTTCCATCTGTATATCGCACATAGCCAAAACCTGATCATCCGGTAATGACTCCATAGGTAGTTCGGTAATGGCGCGGTCAATCCATTCTAGTAATACATCTTCAAGTTGCCGATGTGTGAAAGCCGCGATTTCCTTTGCTTTTTGTGCCAGTGTTTCAGGGAGTTGAAGGGTGACAATTTCAGCCATTTTCTACTAGCTTACCTTTTACTTATGATTGTATCTGCGATCGCTCTGCATCCTTTGGTTAAAAAGTGCGATCGCTTTAAATAAAAAATATCCCCACTTCAATAAAATTTACTGCTCATAATGATATTTACAACTCAAAATAATCAATAAATCTTCTTCCACTTTGTAAACTAATCTATGTTCATCTGTAATTTGCCTTGACCAGTAACCTTGTAATTCATATTTTAATGGTTCTAGCTTCGCTATCCCCGCAAAAGGATCTCTTTGTATATCTCTAATCAGTCTCAAGATTTTTTTGAAAATTTTCTTGTCTTCTGTTGCCCACTGACCTAATTGTTCAAAAGCTTCTGGTTCAAAGGTAATTTTTTTCATATTCATCTAAATCTACATAAATTAGATTCCCTTTTTCTACATTCTCCAAAGCTTTGAGCAGATGCTTTTTATTAGTCTCTGATTTCAAAAGATAAGTAGTTTCATCTTCTTCAGTTGGTGTTTCAACTAATACAATGACTTCTACAACAGTTCCTTCTGGTAATTCCGTTGCAGACAGTTCAATTTTGCCATCTTTTCCGACAATAGCCTTTTGTTTAATACCACTAAGCATAATTATTTTGCTCCCATCTTTCTCACCCTATTGTAACTTTATCTGACTGAGATGAGATTTGAGCGATCGCTTTTCTTTGTTAGCGTGGGCGGTTCGTCAAAAAGAGCGATCGCTATTAGAGAGAATAGAATTCAAATTGGGAATACTGAGTAAAGCGCGGTTATTTGCTGCGGGAAATCCAAGCGACTTTTTGCCAAATGTAGCGCTGCTGAGTATTTATTAACTAGGAGAAGATTATGAGCTTACCACTGACAGTAACCTTTATGCTTGCTGATTGGATTGGCAAAGGACTAACAGATGGAACCCTTGAACGGGTTGGAGGTGTCATTCGAGACGTAAGCACGAAACAAATCGTTACTTGGTTACGGGAGCAGGGGTCAAATAATTCTACTACAAATCAGTTAGGGGAACTTGGGCGAAGTCTGCAACTAACTCAAGGAATTTTGCAGGTAAGTAGTACAGTCAGTATACTTAATCTGGGTGTCTCAGTTATAGGTTTTGCTGTGATACTACAACGGCTTAAAGAATTAGAACAACGCTTACAACAAGCACAAAAACTGTTAAATCACATTAACCGTAAAATCGATGTTAGTTTTTATGCTAATTTTCGTGCTGCGCTCGATTTAGCTGTTAATGCTTTTACGATGACCAAAATTGAAAATCGTAGAAGTAGCGCCCTACAAGCCATTAACCGCTTTTTAGAAGCAGAGCATATTTATACTGAATTTGCTGATATTGAAATTGAGCAACAGAGCCAAATTGCTGATGAATATCTGCTAACTTTATCTTTAGCCTACCTAGCTGAAGCACGTTGCTATTTAGAATTAGAAGAACACGATACAGCACTTCGCCGCTTTCAAGAAGGATCAATAGTTATTCATTCTCGTATTCAGAAATATATTAACCTTCTGCTTACTTCTAACCCAGCAGTATACTTACAACCTCAGTTCAGAGGTCAGATTGATTTGCGGAGGCTAACCCGAATTTACCAATGGCTCGACCCAACTTTGAATGAAAATGTAGTCTTCGACATGCAACGTATGAATCTATTCATGTTAGCTAAAGACCCAAATAAGTGGATAGAATCGATATCAGCAGCAATTTGGGATTCCAAGGTAGATTGGGTAGGAAAAGCAATTTGGGATGATCCTAAGCCGCAGATTTACGCACGTCTTCCTAAAACTTTGGAAGTAATGGAATCTATGATTGAAACCAATCGCCGCTTTGAATCTTACCAAACAGAAGTACAAGCAATATCCCAATTAGGAATCAGCTTTCATGACTGGCTTAAATTAACTCCGTCTACAGAAATTAAACCAGACGGCGCAGAATTAATGTACATAATTCCATCCAAACCTCTAGAGTTACAGCCTTCCATCTGAACTAATTACAGGATTAAAGATGAATTAATCAAGGTCAATAAAGTCTCTGGGAGTAATAATCTGGTTTTGATATTAGGCTAGGGTCTTGAGTGATAAAAGGTCTTGATCTCCTGTGATTAAAAATTATGCATTGGCATCTTTAGCAAGTTCTAAAAATTTGTTGTCATCTGGATCTCTACAGGTGTTTATTTGAGATTTTATTTCTAGAAATTGACTGTATTTTTTAACTATGTCCAAAAAATCTTGTCGGTCTTGATCTGAGATATATTTATCGAATTTACGTTTGTAAATTCGTGTGTTTAATTCTTGATAAGTTTCATCGCTTTGAGCAATTTTGAATTCTTTATAGACTTTATCTAGGGCTTTACGGGCTGTTCCATTAGGACTTAGAGCAGCACTAAGTAAAACATTTGTGTCAATGACAATTAGTTTATGATTCATCGGCAAGTAATTCTTCTAGAGTTTCTTCGGTTAATCCTTTAGCTTGAGCATTTCTGCCGATTCTGTCAAAAATACTAAGTAAATCTTCATCTTTATTATTTGAAGAGGTTTTCTTTATTTCTTGAATAAGTTGTTCTTGTTCGTGTGCGGGAAGTTGTAGGACAAGATTAAGAATTTGCTCGAAGGTTAGGGGGAGTTGATAGGTTTTTTGAGTCATGGTGAGTTCTGGAGTTAGGGAATAGAAACTTGTTAGCTTTTTTAATCAGGTCTGAGCCAGTTTTCTACTTTTAAATCACGATTCCTCTATACCTTAGCGAATTGCATTATCCATATCCTCAAGAGTTTTAGGTTTTCCTGGATATTTTAAGCAACCTGCTACATCATCTAATTTAGTTACTGAAAAAAAAATTACTAGGCTTTAATAAATCACCGACTTCTGGAATTGCTTCTGTTTTAACTCCAACTTTTTTCATATTCTTTCAGATTTCTATATGTCGGAATAGATTGGTTAGTAACCACAGAAGAAAGAACATCTGGGTCTAAATCTGCGCCATTATCCCAGTGAATTGTTCCCCATTCAGCGTTAAGTTTAACAGTTTTAAAATAGTTTAAATCTTTTAAAGGTGCAAAAATTCCTTTAAATTCGATTAACTGGTTAACATCAACAATACCTTCTTTTCCATCTTCAAACTTCAAATAGAGTTGATAATTATCGTAAGGAATAACTTCTATAATGTCTTTAAGCATAATTCACTCTAATCCCAACCCAAATCTTTCAAATTATTATTCAGACATAGGGGACAAGTTACTAATTCTCTAGTATTTCTATCTAAAACATTTGTTCTGGATAATTCCCACCTAAGTCAAAGGCTTTTTAACTTCGCACTGCGTTAGCCCCTTCGCTCTTTTAATAAACTTTTCATCAAATGTATAAAATTTAGAACAGTGTTGACTTTGAGCTAGATGAAAAGCATCAGCAAAATCTAAGCCATTTTCATGCCATTGGATTACTTGAACAATTAAACTAGGATTAGTCAAGTAAATATTAGGTAAACCAAAAATGTTTTTCAAAGTTGTACATATCTCATCTGGTTTCAACTTGTATGCAAACCTTAACACCCATTCAGTCTCAAGGATTACCGTATCTGCAATAAAAATATCTTGAGTCTGGAAAATTTCTCTGCTCTTTTGGAACTGTAATTCATCATCTTGAGTCAAAAATCTAACAATTATATTTGTATCAACCGCAATCATGCCACGATTCCTCTATACCCTGGCGAATCGCATTATCCATATCTTCAAGAGTTTTAGGTTTTCCTTGATATTTTAAGCAGCCTGCTACATCATCTAATTTAGTTTCTGGAAAAGAATTCTTAGGCTTTAAAAGAATTCCATCACCCATATCAATAATAATAAATTCTTGACCCACTTCCCATTGATGAGCTTCCCGCAGAGATTGGGGAATAATGACTTGTCCTTGAGGAGACAATTTTGTAATTTCCATTAAGTTAAAAAGTCAAAAACTAAGACTATAAACAAATTTTAGCATTTTTAACTATTCTCAATTCTTCCTCTTCCTTTGCGCCTACTCTTCTCTTCGAGACGCTCCGCGAACGAGATCGCTAAGAGCGATTGCGTGAGATAAAAAAAGGCGAACATTTTAAGTTCGCCTTAATCATACGCTGTTGCTAAATCCAAACCCAAATCTAAATCTTCGCTTCTTCTCTCACTAACTTATCCCAACCCAAATCTTTCAAATTATTATTCCGACGCAACGGACGAGTCACCAACTCTAACAAGTCACGCGCATTCGTAAAGCCGTGAATTTGAGCAAAAGTGAACTCTACAGACCACTTAGTATTAATACCGCGTGCTTCCAATGGATTAGCATGAGCCATACCAGTAATTACCAAGTCTGGTTTCAACGCATAAATTCGCTGAAGTTGATTGTAATTATCCGGCTTCTCTACAATCCTTGGCAGAGGTGAATTCATTTCCTGGCAAGTTTTCTCCAACAGCGCCAACTCAGCAGCTTGATAGCGCTTATCCATGTAGGGAATGCCGATTTCGTGAACAGTCATCCCACAACGGATTAAAAATCTTGCTTGGGAAACTTCCAGCAAGTTATCACCCATGAAGAATACAGACTTACCGCGAATCAGTTTCACATAATCTTCCAAACCTGCCCAAATTTGTGCTTCCCGTTCATCCAAACCTTTGGGAGTAATACCGAACACCGAGCAGATTTTCTCAATCCAAGCACGGGTGCCATCGGGGCCAATGGGGAAGGGTGCGCCAATGAGTTTACATTTGCGGCGGCGCATTAAGGTGGTAGCAGTGCGGCTGAGGAAGGGGTTGACACCAGCGACATAATACCCTTCTTCCAATACTGGCAATTCAGTGAAGCGCTTCGCCGGTAGCCAGCCAGAAACTTTGATCCCTTGCTTTTTCAGTTCCAAGGTTAACTGAGTAACTACGGGGTCGGGAAGGGAGCCAAAGAGAACCAGTGGTGTGTGATTTACGTACTCAGATTCATCTTGGGCGACATCTTCTTTCTTCTTACCGAAGTTGAGCAATTTAGCGATCGCATTACGTTCATTTTTCTCTGTTTCCGCCACAGGAGCCTTATCAGGACAACGGTTAGCCATTGCAGCTAATACGGTGTCTTCTCCTTGGGTGAAGGCGTAATCTAGACCATTTGCCCGCGCTACAACGATGGGAATACCAATTTCAGATTCCAGCTTCGGTGCCAAACCTTCCAAATCTGTTTTGATAATTTCAGTAGTGCAAGTGCCAATCCAGACAATTACACTCGGATTGCGATCGCGTTTAATCTGCAAGCACAACCGTTTTAACTCTTCATAATCATTCAATTGTGCCGAAATATCGCCCTCTTCCAACTCTGCCATTGCATAGCGGGGTTCAGCAAAAATCATCACCCCCATTGCATTTTGCAGGAAGTAGCCACAAGTTTTTGTCCCAATCACCAAAAAGAAGCTATCTTCAATTTTTTGGTATAACCACGCCACGCAGCTAATTGGGCAAAAGGTATGGTAATTTCCAGTTTCACACTCAAAGTTTAAAGCTTCTGGTTGTTGAGCAACAGTCATATTGGTTTATTCTCCCCTTGATTTTCAAGTTAGGAGTTAATAATTTAGAAGTTAGTAAGTAATAAAAACTCATAACTCATAACTCTTAACTCAGCACTCAGCACTCAGCACTCAGCACTCTTAACTCCTAACTCCTAACTTAGTAATTAAGCGTTGGGGAAGAGACGGGCAATTTCTGATTCATCAAAAACGCCTGCTGGCAGTTCTTCCCCTAAAAAATCGTTATTTTCTTCAGCCTTTTGCAAAGCTGTTTCATCACCCCAGACATCTGACAACACGTCTTTAAACGCATTTTCGTCTAGTGGAGTATCCTCAAGCGCCTGGTCGTCATCCAGCTTTACTTCCATTGCAACTGTTGTATCGAAGGCAATTTCCCCAAACTCATCTGCTTCTAGACTAGAGATTTGGAGAGACTCATCTTTTGAGTCGTGTCCGTTGGCTAAGGAAATATCGCCAAAGCCATTTTCGGTTTCCTCCAAGTCGATGATCCCCAGGCTTTGATCATCAGAATCCACTATTGCGAACTCTTCAACTACCGCCACCGACTCAAAACCATTTGTATGGGAATGTGTCAATGTTTCAGCTTCAGGCTTTTCGTCAATGACAACTGCTAAATCATCTCCGTATTTTTCTGCTTCTGGGTTGACGAGGAAGCGATTACCGAGAGCGAAATCTGGGTCAAAATGCAAATCCAGCACTTCAATCAGCGTATCAGCGTCAGGATTTAGTTTGGCAAAGGGCAACATTAACTGCGCTAGCTTTGGTTCTAGGGCGTTAACTACTCCCAGGATGAGGTAAGAAGGTGGTCGCTTCCCGCCATCAGGGGTATATACTGACTCAACTTGCATATGCAGGGTAATCCAGTCCCGATTGTTCTGGAAAAATTGCAACCACTTTTGCTTTAATGAATCTGTAAAGCTGTGAAA
The DNA here is from genome assembly GCF_041747015.1 of Nostoc sp. Lineage (GTDB taxonomy): Bacteria > Cyanobacteriota > Cyanobacteriia > Cyanobacteriales > Nostocaceae > Nostoc. Next base: position 13,266 of record NZ_JBGTFY010000140.1, on the reverse strand, counting down.
GAAAGCCATATTATTGTCCCCCATCCTAAGAACTTAGTGATTTATACAATCATCAAGTCTAGTTCCTCTTGTGAATTAGCAACCTGGGGTTTACCCGGATTTAAATAAAAATCGGACAACAAAGAGAACAACTCACGATCTGGTGTGTCGTTAGGTACAACACCTTCGGGACGCGCCAAAATTTGATCAGCGATGCTGAGATAGTAATCGCAAACGTAGTCTAGGGAAGGATCTTGCTCTGCCATTTCAAACAAAGTCTTACCTTTCACACGGGAAACACGGATATCTTCAATCAAAGGTAAAACTTCTAGAACTGGCATGGGCACTGCTTCTAGATATTTTTCAATTAAGTCGCGTTTGGAGGTGCGGTTGCCAATTAACCCAGCTAAACGCAGTGGGTGAGTTCGGGCTTTTTCGCGGACTGAAGCAGCAATGCGGTTAGCAGCAAACAAAGCATCAAAGCCGTTGTCTGTAATGATCAGGCAGTAATCTGCATAGTTGAGTGGTGCTGCAAAACCACCGCAAACTACGTCACCCAGAACATCAAAAAGAATTATATCGTATTCATCAAAGGCATTGAGTTCTTTAAGTAATTTTACGGTTTCACCGACTACGTAACCACCGCATCCAGCACCCGCAGGTGGTCCACCTGCTTCTACGCAATCAACACCACCGTAGCCTTTGTAAATTACATCTTCCGGCCAGACATCTTCGTAGTGATAGTCCTTTTCTTGGAGGGTGTCGATAATTGTGGGAATCAAAAACCCAGTCAGGGTAAAAGTACTGTCATGTTTGGGGTCGCAGCCAATTTGCAGCACTTTCTTGCCACGTTTAGCTAGGGCGACTGATATGTTACAGCTAGTTGTGGATTTGCCGATACCACCTTTTCCGTAGACTGCTAGTTTCACTGTTGTTTGCCTCTTATAGCTTTTTGTCAAACTTGTGGCTCAAACATTTGCCTTCACCTGTCCTGAGATGGCGATGTGTGAGGTCTGTGAATGTCATTATTGGGCAAATTACGTAGAAAAGAAAGTGGCTCTCAATCTGTAAAACGATGTTATATGATGAATTAGAGCTTAATTATGTGTATTTATGGTTTTTATAAAGCTTAGAGGCTTTAATAGCTCTAAAAACAGTCAATAAAAAGTTTTTATAACTTATTTATATAAAAATAGTTACAAAATACAAAAAGCTAAAATAAGCTTTTTTGAATGCTTTTCATAGAATTAGCTAATGGTTGTCAATACCTTAGCCAAATCGAAAAATGCCTGGATTCGTAGGTTGGGTTGAGCGAAGCAAAACCCAACCTACAAAAAAATGGCGAAGGTATTGGGTTGTACAAGGTGTTTTCAGGGCATTGGGGCGCAAGGTTAAGGGTAAAGAGAGTTATATGCAGCCCGATGCTGGAAATACTACTGCAATTTGCGTTAGCGTAGCTCACCGTACCACTTCGTGGAAGCAAGCTACGCGTAGCGTCTCGTAGAGAAGGTATCGCAGATAAATTGCGAGTTTTCAGTCGTTAGCTAAGACCCTTTAATTGCTGCTTGAGAGTAAGTTAGTCTGATTTTGTAAAAAATTATTAAATTCCTAGATATTGTCTAAGATTAATAATCTGGGAACGAGGTAAATCAGGACACTTCAGTTTCAAGTCCGTGGATTTCCTGTAATGTTTGCCAACCAGCTTGCCATTGAGAATTATCTTGTAATAATTTGGCATTTATCCAAAAACGGACTTTCGGATCACAAGCAGCAACCATTTCGGCGTAAACCCACTTAGCCTGATTTTTCCGATTGACAACTTGGAAGTGCCGCCAGCCATCAACTTTTTGCTGTGCTGTCCACTTAGAACCAACTAGGTAAGGAAATTTTTGTTTTTTAGTCATTAGTCAATTGTCTCTCCTCTGCTTACCCAGTCCCCAGCTAAGATCGAAGTAAATCACCCACCATTACGGGTAAACTTCTGGCAATGCAACTCATTATCTTGCTGTACACATAGCGAAAACCATCTGATATGACTCCAGCAGGTGTTGATGTTGTTGGTAATTTTGCGCTTTTTCTTGGAAAGTCGTTGCCTTACGACTTCGTTAGGGCAAAGAATTTCTAACGTACCCGTACCATCTTCGTAATTGATGATGCGAAACAGACAGTCTTGCAACATAGCACGGCTGCTGCTGTCGAAGAACCGCTTAAATCGCTGTAGCTTTTCCCCTTCGCTCATTTGGCTGATGGGTTTTATTTTCAAGAAATCTTCATCCTCAAAGTCAAAGTCATCATCTTCAAAGTCGTAGGGGTCAATCATTTTCAGCATCCACTAGGCGACCTGGGATTATGGTAACTACTGCCAAGCCCCTGGATTAATCTTTAACGGTAATTAATGAGTTCGGCGACAAAAATAGTTTGTTTGGAGTAAGTCGGGGATTTGGCGGAAACTTAGCCTTGAGTCAATATAGGGGAAAAGCATTTTCTTTTATTCTTGACGTGAATCTGACTGGGGTGGATGCCAACCAGCTTCTACCCAAAAACGACGAGCCACTTGAATCGAAGGCTCATCCCGACGTTCATCATTGAAGTCAAAGCGATGGCTAGTAGCTCTCCCTATAGGAGTTGTACCTACAATTCTTGTCCCGTCTTTTGTCCAGATGAAATGCTCAGACCATTGTTGTTGACGGGGATGAAATAAAGAGACTTGTTCTTGGGTTTTGGGATCAATACCTACTGTAAAATTATAGTGACGCTCATTACAGCGATGACAAGCTAATGCCAAATTATCCAGTTCATCAGAGCCACCCAAAGACTGCGGCATGATATGGTCAATGGTAAAACGGTCTGGACTCAAGTATTCTGGAGAATGACAGTATTCGCAGAGATATTCAGATCGTTTTCTTACAAGTCTTCGGGTTTGTTCGGACACCATTTACTTTTGGCTGCTAGTTGAGCGTTAATCAAGGTAAATATTCGCTCTAATTCGGAGATACCTATATATTCAGCTTCTTCTTGAGGAGTGAGCGCATCAGCTTTTTTCTTCTGCAAAAGTTCTTCAAAACGAGACTGTAGCTCATCGGTAAATTTAAACAGATAAATATTACCGAATTCGCTCATCCTGATACCAGAAGATATTAAGGATGAGGGTTGAATCATCAATTGAGTAGTCATTGTGTGTTCACACTGCCTTTGGTTCTATTGTGCCTCAATTAATCAATGATTATAGCGTTGTGGGTGCGAGCGAGTAATTTTCAGATAATTTTACGTATATGAACTTTTGCCGATGTTATCGATAACGAGCATACTAGATATCTAGGGAAAACGAGCTACACGCACTGACTGCGGTTGCTGAGTTAGGCGGCGAAGATTGTTTAGAGGAAGTTGGAGATTTGGCAAAAGTTTAGCTTAGACTGTAGTGGATGTAGCAGGAGGACATTCTGAGTGGCTAGGAGATGTCATAATTAAATTATTAGGTGCTTTAAAATTCACTGCAAGTCCCTACAATATCGCGTATATCAGCCAGCAAAAGGAGTAAAGATAAATGGATATTGAAGTACAAGATAGTGATGTAATTGAAAAAGATGAAGATACTGCTGAAGAAGATAGAAGTGATAATGGAGGGTTGTATCCTTATGATCCAACTACAGCAGATATTGACATTAGAGAAGACCTTCAAACAGTTTTCGAGTTAATGAGAAAATATGATAATAAAAAACTGATCATTGATCCTGATTTTCAACGCAATTTAGTTTGGACACCAGAAAAGAAAAATAATTTTATTGAATCAGTAATCCTTAACTTTCCATTACCTGCTTTATATGTTAATCAAACTGTAGAAGGTAAGTATATTATTGTAGATGGTTTACAAAGACTATCCACATTACACGAATTTGTTAATGATGAATTTAACTTAACAGGCTTAGAAGCTTTAACAGATTTGAATAATTATAATTTTTCAAATGTTTAATTACAGTGATTAAAAATAATGTGGAAGACAATCACATATGTAGCTATTTACTTTACAGCTATTTTAAAGAATAACCTGCAAGGGCAGCGATCGCTCTAATATAGCTGATGCTAAATTGTTCTTTTTGTTGGTTAATATCCATTATCTGCAAGCCGATGATCACTGCAACGCCTCCCTGACTCGTTGCAATGAACAAGAATCGCACATAGGAAAATCGGAACTAGGGGAAAATACCACTTTTACAAGATGTGAACACCGATCTAGGCGATCGCTATCCTGTTCATACAATATCAATTGAGAGCAGAAATCTTCTTTACTTGGTGTTCTGGTGGTAGCCTGCGACAAGCCCTCCGGGTTCAGCAGTCGCTTATGGGGGAAACCCCCAAGACCGCGCTGCTTCACCACTGCGCCTCTACGTTCCTGAAAAAGCCTATGCAACCTACTAATCCTGAACAATTTACAGAAAAAGCCTGGGAAGCGATCGCCCATACCCCGGATATTGTTAAACAATATCAACAACAGCAGATAGAAAGTGAACATCTGATGAAAGCGCTGCTAGAACAAGATGGTCTAGCAACTGGGATTTTCACTAAGGCAGGTGTTAACCTTCAAAAACTGCGTGATCGCACTGAACAATTTTTCCAACGTCAGCCAAAAGTATCCGGTACCAGCAGTTCTGTCTACTTAGGACGCAGCTTAGATACACTTCTAGATCGAGCAGACGGATATCGCAAAGAGTTTCAAGACGAATATATTTCAATTGAACACTTATTGCTGGCTTACGCCAAAGACGACCGCTTTGGTAAAGGTTTATTCCAAGAATTTGGTTTAGACGAAAGCAAACTAAAAAATATTATTAAACAAATTCGTGGGAGCCAAAAAGTGACCGATCAAAATCCAGAAGGCAAATACGAAGCACTGGAAAAATATGGGCGTGATCTCACAGAAGCCGCGCGTAAAGGTCAACTTGACCCAGTGATTGGGCGAGATGATGAGATTCGCCGCACCATCCAAATTCTCTCACGCCGTACTAAGAATAACCCTGTGCTAATTGGTGAACCTGGTGTTGGTAAAACTGCGATCGCCGAAGGATTAGCACAGCGCATTATTGCAGGTGATGTACCCCAGTCCCTCAAAGACTGCAAGCTGATTTCTTTAGATATGGGTGCTTTGATTGCAGGGGCAAAATTCCGGGGTGAATTTGAAGAACGCCTGAAAGCAGTATTAAAAGAAGTTACTGAATCTACCGGCAAGATTATTTTATTTATTGATGAAATTCATACAGTTGTCGGCGCTGGTGCAACTCAAGGCGCGATGGATGCTAGTAACTTATTAAAACCAATGTTGGCGCGGGGCGAACTGCGCTGTATTGGGGCGACAACTCTGGATGAATACCGCAAACATATCGAAAAAGATGCTGCACTGGAAAGACGTTTCCAACAGGTTTATGTCGATCAGCCTAGTGTAGAAGATAGTATTTCGATTTTGCGCGGGTTGAGAGAACGTTATGAAAACCACCACGGGGTGAAGATTTCTGACAGTGCTTTAGTTGCAGCAGCCGTATTGTCTAGTCGATATATTAGCGATCGCTTCTTACCAGATAAAGCAATTGACTTGGTAGATGAAGCCGCCGCTAGATTGAAAATGGAGATTACTTCTAAACCAGAAGAACTCGACGAAATTGATCGCAAGATTCTGCAATTGGAAATGGAGAAGCTATCGCTGAAAAAAGAAAGCGATGCAGCTTCTCGTGAACGTCTAGAGAGATTGGAAAAAGAAATTGCCGATCTCAAAGAAGAACAAAGAACACTGAATACTCAATGGCAATCTGAAAAAGATATTATTGATAAAATTCAGTCTGTTAAAAAAGAGATTGAACAGGCCAACTTGGAAATTCAGCAAGCAGAACGCGACTACGATCTTAACCGCGCTGCTGAGTTGAAATACGGCACTTTAACCAGTTTGCATCGCCAATTGGAAGCAGTAGAAGCTGAATTGGCAAACACTCAAAGAAGTGGTAAATCCCTATTAAGGGAAGAAGTAACGGAAGCTGATATTGCCGAAATTATTTCTAAATGGACAGGGATTCCCATTAGCAAATTGGTGGAATCTGAGAAAGAGAAACTGCTGCATTTAGAAGATGAACTGCACCACCGCGTAATTGGACAAGAAGAAGCCGTCACAGCTGTAGCCGATGCAATTCAGCGATCGCGTGCTGGACTAGCTGATCCGAATCGTCCCATCGCTAGCTTTGTTTTTCTTGGGCCTACGGGTGTGGGTAAAACTGAATTGGCGAAAGCGCTGGCGGCGTATATGTTCGATAGTGAAGATGCGCTGGTGCGAATCGATATGTCTGAGTATATGGAGAAACACGCCGTCTCCAGGCTGATCGGTGCGCCTCCAGGATACGTAGGTTACGAAGAAGGTGGACAACTTACAGAAGCGATTCGTCGCCGTCCTTACTCAGTGATTCTCTTCGATGAAATCGAGAAAGCACACCCCGATGTATTTAATATCTTCTTGCAAATTCTTGATGATGGTCGCGTCACTGATGCCCAAGGTCATAAGGTAGACTTCAAGAACGCTATTATCATCATGACCAGCAACATCGGTTCGCAATATATTCTTGATGTCGCCGGGGATAACGCCCACTACGACGAAATGCGCCGTCGAGTCATGGAAGCGATGCGAAATAGTTTCCGTCCAGAGTTCCTGAACCGAATTGACGAAATTATCATCTTCCACGGTTTGGATAGGAAGGAATTGCGGCAAATTGTGCTATTGCAAGTGGAAAGATTACGGAAAAGACTGGGCGAGCGCAAAATATCCCTCAAGCTCTCGGATGCTGCACTTGACTTTTTAGCAGAAGTAGGATACGACCCGGTATATGGGGCGCGTCCACTGAAGCGAGCTATTCAGCGGGAGTTAGAAACTCAAATTGCTAAAGCTATCTTGCGCGGCGAATTCAACGAGGGTGATACTATCTTTATTGATGTGCAAAATGAAAGGTTGTCATTTAGCCGTTTACCAGTGGAGGTATTTACTGGATAATCACATCTCACAAATCACACACAAAAACCCGTTTTCTGACAAAGGTCGGGTTTTTGAATTATCTAGAGGAAAGTGGAAATCCTAAATTATGTTCATAAAAGGAATTGGGAATTAGGAAAACTCTCAATACAGTTCAGTTAACGTGTTCATTCCTCAGAGATCCCCCCAACCCACGCCAGTCGCTCCTCTTGGGGAGACCCCATCGCCCTTGGGAGAAGACCGCGCTGGCTCCCCTTAAAAAGGGGGGCTTATAACCCTCTTTTACCCCCTTTTTAAGGGGGTCGCCGCAGGCGGGGGGATCTTAACCGAACCGTATTGGGAAAACTCTTTCCCAGTTTTCAGTCCCCAGTCTTTTTTACGAGGTAATAACTAATGATTAGTGTAATTACACCAGTTTATAACGGTGATAAATTTATAGAATCATGCCTTCAAAATGTCATTAAACAAAATTTTGCGGAAGTCGAGCATATCATTGTCGATGGCGTCTCAACCGACAAAACAATAGATATTATCAAATATTACGCCAATCAATATCCCCACATCCGCTGGATTTCTGAAAAAGATCAGGGACAGTCCGATGCGATGAATAAAGGAATTGCTATGGCACAAGGAGCGATTATAGGCATTTTAAATGTTGATGATTTCTATGAGCTAAACGTTATTAGCCGCGTATCGGAACTCTTTAAAACTCTACCAGAACCTAGCTTAATTGTTGGCAATTGTAATAAGTGGGATCATCAAGACAAGTTAATTCAGATTAATAAACCTAAACGACTACGGACAGTTGATTTAATGATGGGAAAGCAAATTAATGACGACGGAATGGTTGATGCTGCTTTTCCTATGAATCCATCGGCTTACTTCTACCACAAATCCTTGCATCAAAAAATTGGAGCCTACAAAGTTGAAGAGCATTATGTAATGGATATAGATTTCCTACTTAAATCAGTTAAAGTAGCTTATGTAAAATATTTTAATGAAACTTGGGGAAATTATAGGTATTACCCAGGAACGAAAACTTTTGATGATTCTACAAATGGAACAAGTCAAACGCGAATCCAAAAGTTGTTTAAGGAGTATGCGAAAACACTCCCATTAATTCAGCAATGGGAGATACATTTGAATCGAGTCATGGTTTTTATTACATTAAGAATTTTCTATTTTTCTAAGTATCCGCAACGATTACCTCAATCGATTAGGAATCGATTCATGAAATCGATTTCGTATTTAAACACTAAATAAAGACTCGTTAACAAGATAAGGCAGAAGGCAGCAATCAGCGAGGGCTTGAATTCACCATCACCACTGATAGCGTAGGGGTAGCGAGTCTGCCAAACGTGTCAACTTAAGCTCAAACACTCAATTTACCTGGTTTTAGATCCCCCAACCCCCTTAAAAAGGGGGCAAACGACTCTAGTTACCCCTTTTTTAAGCTATCCATTAGTCACATCAACGCCTGAATTTTTTATTGATTCTTGCAAAGCACTTGTCGCATTTTACGCATATTTGCAGGTAACTCTAAGTTCATTGCTTGTTGAATGAAAATAGATGGAATTGGAATAAGAGGCGTAGCTTGCACAGTATAGGCAAGCATTGTACCATTACCGCAATCTTGGAGTTCTAAATTGGCGTTAAAATCCTCAAAACTCCCTTTTTCCATGCGAAATTGAATTTGCTGCCCCAGCACTTCTATAACGTTGAGGTAAATTTCAACTTGAGCGGTGAAAAAGAAAAAGGCTTTTTGTGCTGCTTGATACAGATGCTTTACTTCACCTTTGTAAATTACTTCGCTTTTAGTAATATCAGGAAAATATTGCACCCACCGGGGATAATCAGTTAATTGCTGCCAAGCTTGCGATCGCACCATCGGCAAATACATCCAGGCTGTCACAGCGCCACCCCACATCTTGTGCGATCGCGTTTCTACTAAAATTTCACCCTGTACCAGCAACCTTTGCTTGTCTTGAGTCCAAGCCATATCTGAACCTGCAATAATGGAGTCTGGGATATAAGACGCAGACATAATGATTTTAGTTACTCCTCAACTCATCCACCTAAATGGAGTTTAAACTACAAGTCATAAAACTTGATTTAGATCAAACCCATTAAATTTTAGTTCCAGTGTAATGCCTATCTTTTCCAGAAATGGTAATTTTCTGCTAATTATTTCAGTTACTTTGATCTAAAAACTGTATTGCCTATCACAATGAACCCAATTACTACTTAAGGGAATTTGATCAGAGCAATACTTGTAGATGAAAAATTAGTTTTTTAACAGCTAGAATGGCATAAACACAAGTTAATATCAAGCACCTTACCCTAACGTCTAGATAGCATCTCTCGATTTTTACGTGTTATTTCAAATTAAACCGCAACTTCATCGTAATTTTATATCTTAATTATCAATATTAAATGTAATGTCTGTTGAGTTGAGAGGAAAAATAGGTGAGTCAATCTGCTTTAAATCGTAAATTAATTCAAATTTTCGGTATCCTTCTCGGTATTAGCGTCGCCGTCTGGGTACTGCGAGGCTTTGGTATTCTCACTTTTATTCCAGGCGGAATAATTTTGCTACTACTACTAGGGGCGATCGCCATAGCCATTATCAGTTATGCCCAAAGGAGATGGTGGCGTTTTTAATAGAATATGAGCGAAAACAGCAGCTTGTCATCGTCTTTAGTGAAGAATTGTAGCGTGTCTATTTTCACTCACTGCTAGAAGTATTTAATAGTGAAGCAATGCTAACAATTTACTAAGGAAAAGGAACATGGCAAATTATCTATGTACCGTTTGCAGCTATGTATATGACCCAGAACAAGGTGATCCAGATGGCGGCATAGCGCCAGGAACACCCTTTGAAGATATACCAGAAGATTGGGTATGTCCGACTTGTGGAGCGACAAAAGAAGACTTTGAACCTAATAAAGAGTGAAAATAACAGCTAGCCTAGAGAATAGGTGCTGTAAAAGAGACATTTTTGAAATTGTTACCGTTACAAATTGTAGTTATTGGGGGTGGGGCAGCAGGATTTTTTGGCGCGATCGCTTGTGCTAAAGCCAATCCTGATGCCCAAGTTACTTTACTCGAAGCCAGTCGCCAACCCCTAGCGAAAGTGCTAATTTCTGGTGGCGGACGCTGCAACGTTACTCATGCTTGCTTTGACTCTGAGGAGTTAGTGCAAAATTACCCCAGAGGTGCAAAAGCTTTGCGGGGTGCTTTGACTCGGTTTGGGCCTCAAGATACAGTAGCTTGGTTTGCTGCTGGTGGAGTTTATCTAAAAACTGAAGCCGATGGCCGGATGTTTCCTGTTACCAACACTTCAGAAACCATTGTTGAATGTCTGATTAAAGCGGTGGCGAAATCTGGGGTAAAACTCCGTATTGGTACACACGTAACTTCAGTGAAACGAACCTCAGCAGATGGGGGGTTTGAAATTCTTCCGAAGTCGGGAGAGACGATTAAATGCGATCGCCTACTTCTTGCAACCGGCAGTAGCCTTGCGGGTTATAAAATTGTCCGAGGGTTAGGCCATGAAATTGAGCCGCCAGTACCCTCTTTATTTACCTTCAATATTGTCGATCAAAAGCTGAGGGACTTAGCTGGAGTTAGCGTTAACCCTGCCCAATTGCGGTTATCTGCGGGCGGAAAATCCCAATTACAACAAACTGGGCCATTACTAATTACCCACTGGGGTTTGAGCGGCCCTGCTGTTCTAAAACTTTCTGCTTGGGGTGCAAGAGTTCTGCACGAAAGCCGCTATCAAGCCAGATTATTGATTAATTGGCTGCCCCATTTGCAACAAGAACAAGTGCGAGAACAAATTTTAGTAGTTAAGGATGAATGGGGAAAGAAAGCGATCGCATTGCATCGCGGCGTTGACCTACCCCATCGTCTCTGGCAATATATCATTATCCGTGCAGGCATTACCACAGAAGACCGTTGGGCAGAAATATCTAGTAAAACTTTAAATCAACTGGTGCAAGAACTTACTCAGGGACAATATTTAATCAACGGCAAAGGAGCTTTCAAAGAAGAATTTGTTACTTGTGGCGGCGTCAAACTTAAAGAAGTCAACTTCAAAACTATGGAAAGTAGGTTAGTTCCTGGTCTTTATTTTGCCGGAGAAATCTTAGATATTGATGGCGTTACCGGTGGGTTTAACTTCCAAAGTGCTTGGACAACTGGGTATTTAGCAGGGATAGCAATGGCGACTTGCCAGACAGCTTAACAGAGTTAGTAGTAAGGACTTTAGTGCTTAAAAAACAAAGACTCTGGTGATGAATATCACTGAATAGAACTATCTGAAGGATAATTTGACGATGTGTCTTCAGGTATTTCAGGTAAATAATGTTGTGTTTGTGCAGATTGTAACATCTGGAGTTGATGGGTTGCTTCTGTTAGTTGACGATTCAGATCTTCAATATCGTCGGTTTGTTGTTCGACTTTCCGCATGAGTTCAGACCTTTTTCTCATACCTTTGATGGCTGGAAATAATGAGACTATGAAGCCAAATAACACGCCAAAACTAAAGGTAATCAGAAGTATTAGCGCCATTGACAAGTCTAGCGATCGCCACCCTAAAAATTGTACTGCGATCGGGGCTGAGTTTTGCAGTGCGAAAGTCACTGCTGCGATCGCAATCAATAATGCTAGTAAAGTCAGTATTCGCATAGGATATCTCCATCAATTAAATTCGTATTATTCCTGAGTTTCCGAAAAGTCTTTTCCATTTGATGGATTTAAGAGATTACCCTGGGGAGAGAGGCGAAATCCCGGTGCTTTGTAGTCTTTAGATAAGTAATTTTCGGGAATGGTGATTTGATTCCCATCCCGAATTGCTGAATAATGGGGAGAAAGAATTTCAATATCTGCTTCGTTGCATTTATCTTGAATGTTTTGATGGAGTTCTGAGTAAATTCTCGCCATTAAGCCAGGTTTACTTGTATAGGCGTTGATTTCATAACTCACATAGAAATCATCCAAACTTGTTTGTAATATAAACGGTGTAGGTTCTGTTAATATTTGTGACGTTGCTAGCGCCGCATCAGTTAGTACTTGATGAACTTTTCGCCACGGTACATCATAGCCAAGAGTCACCGTAGTGTGTAAAACTAAATAGTAGTCAGGGTCTTGAGCAAGGGCGCTATAGTTGATAATTTGGCTGGTTAGCACCGTCCCATTTGGGATAGTAATCACTACATTTTTGACAGTGCGAATCCGTGTTACAAACAAAGTTTTCTCCACAATATCGCCAATGGCATCGTTAATCTTGATGCGATCGCCAATCCTAAAAGCGCGAGTATAAATTAGAATAACTCCCGCAACAATGTTAGCGACTGCTGCTGATGAACCAAGTGATAATAGAACACCCAAGAAAACCGAAATTCCCTGAAATGCTGGTGAACCAAATCCAGGTAAAAAAGGCAATGCCACTACTAAGGACAAAGCGGTTATTAAAAATAACGCTAGTTTAAAAGTAGGTTCTGCCCATTCTGGATAAAATCCAGGCAAAGATAAATTTCCATTACCTAATTCTCTAAAAATGGGTCGAATAAATTTAATAATATAATAAGCACAAACAATAATTATCGTTAAGTAAATCAGTTTAGGTAAATAAGCAAATGAAGCCTCTATAGCACCTTCTAAAGCTAAGAATAAATAATTCAATAAATTTGTGCTAATTTTCCTAGTCCACGGAAAGAAACTCAATACTAATGGAACATAGATAAAGAGAATTCCCAAAACTAGTAACAGGCGAATTGTTTTAAATATCTGATTTAAAATATACGTGATTCGTGATGCAGGCAAAATCTCAACATTTTGAATGCGTACAGCAGGTATACTTCTTCCTTGCCAATTGCTTACCCAGTTAAATATTTTCTTAAATGTCTGATTTAACAGCTTGAAAACTATCAAGAGGACAACGGTAGAAATAACTGTGTAAAGAACCCCAAATAGAATATTTTTTAAACTCCGATCCTGTCTATACTTAGTGATATTAGTACTAATCTCTTGGACATATTCATTGGCAAGTTCTTGCGTTGTTTTACCTGCTGCTTTCGCATCACCATCTGTAATCGTCAATATGACTTTATCGCCAGATAAGATATTGGTTGTACCTAGCTGTTCGGAAATTTTTAAAGAATTAACTGGAATGGTTAAGTCTTTAGCCATCATTTCAATTCTGTTAGTCACCGCTTGCGATCGCTCTTCGGCTGAAAACGAGCCAACACTTGCTTTAATCACAAATAATCTTTGATCTCCCA
>NZ_JBGTFY010000139.1:0-4190 GCF_041747015.1 Nostoc sp. | reverse complement strand
CGGTAGCAAAACGTTCTAGATCCCTCTAAATCCCCCGATAAATTGGGGGACTTTGATTCCGGTTCCCCACTTTTTAAGGGGGTTAGGGGGGATCAATAAGTGCTTAAAATCACAGCCAACCACTTTTCAAACAACCTCTTATGGTTAAAATATCATACATTTTCAAGAGTATATCGATTCACACTCTCAGCACTAGATGATCGCTACTGGCCTGTGCTCCTTTATCTCCCTCACTTCCCTTATCCTGAAACAAGAATTTTAAGCAATACTGGTACAGGAAGGAATATTTACCCAAAATCTCAAAATGGCAATTCAACTCAGCGATACGCCTTTGCTAGAGTGGGCAGGCGATACTTTAGCAATTGGATTATTTGAAGATGCAGTAGAGTTAACCGGAGAATTGGCAACTTTAGATCAAAACTTTTCTGGGGTTTTAAAAGAACTGATTGCCGAAGAAGAATTTAAAGCCAAGGCCGACAGTACCATCTTCACTCGCGTCAATGCTGGTAAACCAGTGCGTAAACTCATTCTGGTAGGTTTGGGTAAACCGGATGTACTCAAACTCGACACTTTGCGACGCGCTGCGGCGGCTGTAGCCAGAGTCGCAAAAAAGCAAAAAAGCAAAATTCTGGGTTTTAGTTTTCCATTATGGAACAACGATCCAGCCGCAAGTACCCAAGCGATCGCTGAAGGTGTAGAATTAGCACTTTACGAAGATATTCGCTTTAAGTCTGAACCTGAAGAGAAAGGGTCACAAATAGAAACCGTAGATTTACTAGGATTCGCTGGACAAGAAGCAGCCATCAACCGCGCCAATCAAATCGTTTCTGGGGTAAATTTGGCACGGCAATTAGTAGCAGCGCCAGCCAATGCAGTCACACCAATTACTTTGGCAGAAACGGCTGCTGCGATCGCTAAAGAGTACGGTTTACAACTGCAAATTCTAGAAAGAGAAGAATGTGAAAAGTTGGGCATGGGCGCTTTTTTGGGAGTAGCCCAAGCTTCCGATTTGCCACCTAAATTCATTCACCTGACTTACAAACCAGAAGGTACACCCAAAAAGAAACTAGCAATTATCGGCAAAGGTGTAACCTTCGACTCCGGCGGACTCAACATTAAAGGTGTTGGTAGCGGCATCGAAACCATGAAAATGGATATGGGCGGTGCAGCTGCAATCTTGGGTGCAGCAAAAGCAATTGCTCAAATTAAGCCAAATTCCGAAGTTCACTTTATCTCGGCGGTGACTGAAAACATGATTAGCGGTCGCGCTATGCACCCAGGAGACGTTCTCACAGCATCAAACGGCAAAACAATCGAAGTGAACAACACCGATGCTGAAGGACGTTTGACCCTCGCAGATGCCTTGGTCTATGCCGACAAATTAGGATTGGATGCGATCGTGGATTTAGCCACCTTAACAGGTGCTAACTTGATTGCCTTGGGTGATGATATTGCCGGTTTGTACACTCCCGATGATGCTGTAGCTTCCCAGTTAGAGAAAGCTGCCCAAAGTTCAGGGGAGAAGATTTGGCGGATGCCAATGGAAGAAAAATATTTTGAAGGGCTGAAGTCTGGGATCGCGGACATGAAAAATACAGGCCCGCGCCCGGGTGGTGCTATTACTGCTGCCCTTTTTCTCAAGCAATTCGTCAAAGAAACACCTTGGGCACACTTAGATATTGCTGGCCCCGTGTGGACAGATAAAGAAAATGGCTACAACGGCGCGGGAGCAACTGGCTACGGTGTTCGGACGCTAGTTAACTGGGTACTGGCGAGTGGGGAATAGGGAGTAGGGAGAGCAGGAGGACAAGGGGACAAGGGAGAAAAATTATTGAACAAGTTCTTTCTTGTCTCTTCCCAATGCCCAATGCCCAATGCCCTATTCTCAAACAATTCGTGCTACCTTGAGCTTGCCAGGAAAAATTGTTGCAATAGTAACAAAAGTAGTTTTGCAGTCAGAAAGTTAAGCTATTTGGGCAAAACCATCTGGTAAAATTTGTAAGGTTTCTAGAAGCTGTGAGCAATGGGATCGACTCGCGTACGGATCGCAATTGACGCAATGGGAGGGGATCACGCACCTAGTGAAATCGTTGCTGGCGCACTGCGAGCAAGGGAAGAATTGGGTGTAAATATACTGTTGGTCGGTGATCCCCAACAAATTGAAGCTGCCTTGCCGCCAAAAACAAATTTAGGGCAGGTAGAGATCGTGACTGCAAAGGATGCGATCGCAATGGATGAGGAGCCTTTAAACGCCGTTAGACGCAAACCCAAGGCTTCGATCAATGTGGCAATGGATTTGGTCAAGCAACAACAGGCAGATGCCGTATTTTCCGCAGGTCACTCTGGAGCCGCTATGGCATCAGCCTTGCTCCGTTTAGGACGATTGCCGGGAATTGATCGCCCAGCAATCGGGACAGTTTTTCCCACGGTTATAGCTGGTAAACCAGTGCTGGTGCTTGATGTCGGCGCGAATGTAGACTGCCGTCCGAAGTTTTTAGAGCAGTTTGGCGTCATGGGGTCGGCTTACAGTCAGTATGTCTTGGGTACAGATGAACCTAAGGTGGGTTTGTTGAATATCGGTGAAGAAAACTCTAAGGGGAATGACGCAGCGGTTCGCGCCCATCAAATGCTAAGTGAAAATTCCCAAATTAATTTTATTGGCAATGCCGAAGGGCGTGATGTGCTTTCCGGTCGCTTTGATGTGATTGTCTGTGATGGCTTCGTCGGTAATATATTGTTAAAATTTGCCGAAGCAGTCGGAGAAGTTATTCTGCAAATCTTACGGGAAGAACTACCCCAAGGATTGCACGGTCAAATCGGTTCAGCACTCTTAAAACCAAACCTAAAGCGGATTAAGCAGCGCATGGATCACGCAGAACACGGCGGCGCCTTGCTGTTAGGCGTAGCAGGAGTCTGTTTAATCGGTCATGGTAGCTCACAAGCACCTTCAGTTTTTAATGCAATTCGCATGGCAAAAGAAGCTGTTGACAACCAGGTAATACAACGAATTCAGTCCCAATATATCCTAGAGCGCGAGAGCGGTTAGCGATTCAGTCATTAGTCATTGGTCATTTGTAAAGGACAAAGGACAACTGACATAGACGCGCCAGCGGCTTCCCGCAGGGTAGGACAACTGACAAAGGACAAAAGACAAAGGACAAAAGGCAAAGGACAAAAAGCTAATAGCTTGGGAGATTAGGAGTGCAAAACTTAGGCATAGCAATTACCGGAAGTGGCTCGGCAGTACCAGCAACTTCCCTCCATAACCAGAGATTGACTGAACTGGTTGAAACTTCAGACGAGTGGATAACTACAAGAACCGGAATTAGTCAACGGCGATTAGCGCACCCATCCGAGTCATTGAGTGTACTCGCCACTGCCGCAAGCATTCAGGCGATCGCATCTGCGGGAATTAAACCAGAAGACTTAGACCTGATTCTACTGGCAACTTCCACCCCTGATGATTTATTTGGTAGTGCTTGTCAAGTACAGGCTCAATTGGGAGCCACCAACGCCGTAGCTTTTGACTTGACAGCTGCCTGCTCCGGTTTTGTGTTTGGTCTGGTTACAGCAGCCCAATACATCAGAACAGGTGTTTACAAAAATGTACTATTGATCGGGGCAGATATCCTTTCTCGCTGGGTAGATTGGCAAGATCGGCGCACTTGTGTATTATTCGGTGATGGTGCAGGAGCAGTAGTATTGCAGGCTGACAAAAGCGATCGCTTATTAGGATTTGCACTCAAAAGTGATGGCACTCAAAACCATCACCTCAACCTTGCATACACAGGTTCGTCCCAAGAAGTACTCCCTGGTGTAAACGTCACTAAAGGCACCTATCAACCCATTACTATGAACGGCAAAGAAGTCTACCGCTTTGCTGTCCAAAAAGTCCCAGAAATCATTGATAAAGCCTTGTTTCAAGCCAACCTCAGTGTTGACCAAATAGATTGGCTGCTGTTGCATCAAGCCAATCAGCGGATTATCGATGCCGTTGCCCAACGCTTAAATGTCCCAGAACATAAAATTATCAGTAATCTCGCTCAGTATGGCAATACCTCTGCTGCTTCCATTCCCTTAGCTTTAGATGAAGCAGTACGACAAGGCAAAATTAAACCCAATGACATTGTTGCTGCATCCGGTTTTGGTGCCGGTCTTACCTGGGGCGCGGCAATTTTTCAATGGGGAAG
>NZ_JBGTFY010000138.1:0-87014 GCF_041747015.1 Nostoc sp. | reverse complement strand
AGTTTTTAAATTTACCTAGCGATCGCTAATGATTGTGCAAGGATTTTGAGCCTCTAGATGTTATAACTTTGCACTTGCTTGGTGGAAAAAGGCTTGAACCCCTTATCTGGACTACCTTACACTTTTATTCAGCAACCCCTAGTTAAGCAACTTTACATCTGTGGAAAACTTGTGGAAAAACTCAAATACTTTTTCACAAGGTAATTATACTTAATTAAGTTTTGCTAAAAAAACATCAAGTTTTTCCCAGTTTTTCCCCAAAAAGTAATGTTTTTTCCACAAGCTAAGTTAAATTTAATCAATTTTTATACTTTACTTAATACTTTTGACTAATTGTTTCAGATATCAAAGCTAATAATCATAATGCTGGTTGTGGAAAACTTAAGATACATCTTCAGGATGATTTTTGGGAACGGCTAGTCATATTGACGCGATCGCTCAGTTGGCGTAGTGTTTGGGATAGAGTGCGATCGCTCTCCTGAAGTTGAGTAATTTTATCGCAACTGTACATTACCGTCGTATGGTCTTTACCACCAAACTCCTCTCCAATTCTCGGAAAACTCAGGGATGTATGTTGGCGCATTAAATACATCCCTATTTGACGCGCCCAGCTAATCTCTCTTCGTCGTGAGTTACCTTTGAGGTCATCAATTGAAACATCAAAATTATTCGCCACAACGATCAAAATTGCTTCTGGGGTAGCTGCTACCTTCTCATTAGGTGGTTCTAAAACTGGTGTAATATTTTCCACCGTCATGGGTAAACCCCAAATGGAAATATAAGCCAGCGCCCGAATTAAGGCTCCTTCTAATTCTCTAATATTAGAAGTATAGTTAGAAGCAATATATTCAATCACATTGCGGGGAAGAGAAATATTTTCGTCTTCGGCTTTTTTCTGTAAAATCGCCATTCTAGTTTCTAAATTTGGCTTTTGGATATCTGCGATTAAGCCCATAGAAAACCGAGAACAAAGACGTTCTTGTAAACTAGGAATCTGGTTAGGAGGGCGATCAGAAGCAATCACAACTTGTTTACCAGCTTCATGTAAAGTATTAAAAGTATAAAAAAACTCTTCTTGGGTATACTCTTTTCCTTCAAGAAACTGAATATCATCAACTAATAAAACATCAGCCGCTCGGTAATGCTCTCGAAAACTTTGCATACAATCCTTACGAATCGCTGTAATTAAATCATTAGTAAACTGCTCAGTTGAAACATAAAATATTTTACAATCAGGAGAAATTTTCCAGCGATAATGACCAATAGCCTGCATAAGATGGGTTTTACCCAAGCCTACGCCACCACACAAAAATAAAGGATTAAATTCTTTACCTGGAGATTCCGCAACTGCCAAAGAAGCAGCGTGAGCCATCCGATTGTTAGCACCGACTACAAATCGTGAAAAGACATATTTAGAGTTCAATTCAGTAGTTTTTTGATTTTTATTAGGAACAGGTTCCGAAATACTGCTGGGGTTTAGTGATTCCCAAGAAACCTCTGGTTCACTAAAATGAGAAACTTCATCACCTTCAGCAACAGTAATGTAAATTCCCACAGGATGACCCAGAATATCTTGTACTACATGAGCAATGGTGTTGATGTAATACTTCTGTAACCAATTACGAGCAAATGGGTTAGGGGTGCATATCACCAAGCAATTATTTTCTAATCGCTCCGCACTAGCAGTTTTGATCCAAGTTTCAAAGGTGGGTCGGGATAGTTCTAGCTGGAGGCGCTCTAGTACCTGACTCCACAGACTTTCTATAGGAATTTCCATTATCCACCACCTTTGCTGCTAATTGTCACAATAGAAGAGAAAGCACCAATTTAGCATTGAGACACGCTAGACGTAGAATAAGCTTTTAAGTTGTAATCATTTTGGGACACACCCGCTAGGCAAGATCCTAACATCCACTGACTGACACGGAGAAGCAAGGACACATGAAGACGACAAAGCATAACTCAGCGCCCAAAAATATTGATACCAAAGGTTTGTCCCACAGGCTGTGGATGCTCTTATGCGGGGTAGCAGTGATGTTCCTGGGAAGCTGCTCTCTTGAACCAGCCAAAACCTTTGAGGCTCAACCAAGCGATACTCAAGTCCAAAGGACGACTGATTCTAATCCGGTAATTGCTCCCCCACCAATTATCGCGTCGTCTGGAGATCCCAATTTTGTGGTGAAAGTAGTGCAGAATGTCGGGACTGCGGTAGTTCGGATTGATTCTTCTAGAACAATCACTTCTCGCATACCAGACGAATTTAACGACCCATCGTTCCGGCGGTTTTTTGGAGACGCAGTGCCACAGCCTAGACAACGAGTAGAACGGGGTAGCGGCTCCGGATTTATCATTAATTCCTCTGGTCAAATTTTGACTAATTCCCATGTGGTAGACGGTGCTGATCGAGTGACTGTTACACTCAAAGATGGCCGGACTTTTGATGGTAAAGTGTTGGGTGAAGACCCGGTAACGGATGTAGCTGCGATTAAAATTGATGCTAATAATCTGCCAACTCTCTCTGTGGGTAACTCCGATGCCTTGCAACCAGGAGAAGCAGTAATTGCTATTGGTAATCCATTAGGTTTGAATAATACCGTTACTTCTGGGATTATTAGTGCTACAGGTCGCTCTGGTAGAGACATTGGTGCTAGTGATAAGCGGGTTGATTATATCCAAACGGACGCTGCAATTAACCCTGGTAACTCTGGTGGCCCATTGATAAATGCTCGTGGCCAGGTAATTGCGATGAACACAGCCATTATCCGAGGCGCTCAAGGTTTGGGATTTGCTATTCCGATTAATACTGTGCAAAAAATTGCTCAAGAATTAATTTCTACAGGTAAGGTGGATCATCCTTATTTGGGTGTTCAGATGCTGACACTGACACCAGAAAATAGAGAAAGAATCAAAAAGATAGCTGGCGATCGCTTAAATCTTACAGCAGATGACGGCGTTTTGTTGGTTGAGATTATCCCGCGATCGCCTGCATCTGTGGCTGGACTACGAGTCGGTGATGTGATTAAAAGCATTAATAACCAGCCTGTTACTAAACTTGAACAAGTCCAAAAGCTAGTAGAAAATAGCAAAATCGGTACTATTTTACCAATACAAGTAGAACGCAACGGAAAAATTGTCCAAGTAGGAGTCATACCTGCTCCTTTGCCAGTAAGACGTGAAGAATGATGTTAGTCATTAGTGATTAGAAAAACAACTGACATATTCCCCAATGCCCAATGCCCAATGAGTTTTATAATGCCTGAATTAGCGCCAATCATTCAATTAGGTAATCCAATACTGCGTCAAAAAGCTGCTTGGGTTGATAATATTCAAGATCAGGGCATCCAAAAATTAATTGAAGACTTAACAGCCACTGTTGCCAAGGCTAACGGCGTAGGAATTGCTGCGCCTCAAGTAGCGCAATCCTATCGTTTATTTATTGTGGCTTCTCATCCTAATCCCAGGTATCCCAACGCTCCCGAAATGGAACCTACTGCCATGATTAATCCTAGAATCATTGCTCATTCAACCGGAGTTATCAAAGATTGGGAAGGTTGTTTGAGCGTTCCAGGAATTAGGGGGTTAGTTCCTCGGTATCAAGCGATTGAAGTGGAATACACTGACTGCCAAGACAATTTGCAAAAGCAAGAATTAACCGATTTTGTCGCTCGGATCTTTCAACACGAGTATGACCACCTCGACGGTATCCTATTTGTAGATCGCCTAGAGAACACGCTTGATATGATTACTGAGCAGGAATACCAACAACGAGTAGTTAATAAGACTTAACCCGAAATAATTTTTTAGAATGATAGTTAATACCAAAGCTGTGAGCAAAGGCGGACTTGTTGCCTACCAAAAGAGCAAGAGAGCCTTTGCAGAACAGTCTCCAAGTTACTAGTAGTCTGCCAAGCTAAGTTTGCTGGGTTTGATTTGAGCGCTTCAGCGCTCAAATCAAGGACTAAAGTCCTGACTACAAACTTATTCACTCGTCAAAGTTGCTTTGGCAGACTACCAGTACAGTACGGCGTAAATAAGCCACTCATGGAGAATATTGCACACAAAAGTTGACTTTGAGAATTATTATCGGGTTTATTGATATTGTGCGATCGCAATACCATTGCAGTATGGGTTTTTGTTGATCGGCGATCGCAACTTACAACTCAACCTCTCCAACTGGAGTCCTGAAGATGTGCAAGTTGAAGAATTGAGTTTAGATGGAAACTGCATTCGAGCAGGTTTATTTTCTCTAGAATTGGTGGATGCTAATGTTTCTGAGCTAGTCTATAAGCTTTTGACACTCAATGCCGATGAAGATACAACCATTTCTAGAGCGATTATTCAGAAATTGCTCGTTCCCCAAGACTATACTGCTTTGATGCAAACTTATCGACAACGATTAGCCGACTTTCAACAAGTCGAGTCTAATTTCTTTTCAGCACTGGCGCACATTGATGAAATGGTCTATGAAATGTTTGGACTAACTGACAAGGAGAAAACCCATATTGAAACTCGCCTTACCAGTTTTCCACTTAACAAGCTACAGCCTCGCTATCCCTGGCAAACCGTTAAACCTAGATTTATTAAGGCTTACACAAGCGATCGCTTTGCATGAAAAAACCCACAGGTGGCGATCGCAGTGATTTTAAATTTTGGATGCAAGAATCTTCAATCCAAAATCCCAAATTCGGTGAAAGAAGAGATATTCTCGAAAATTGTGGGTGCGGTATTAGGAATTATGCATTATTATCGCGTTCCTTGATACTGCGCGATCGCCACAGAATGCGACTATAAGCCGAGGCACTCGGAACTCGGAATTCAGCACTCTTCATTCAACCCGCTTAACTTCAAATCTCCGCAACCCTTCCGGTTCTTCGTACTCAACCACAACATCTTTAACAACAGCAGCAGGTGGACCAGAGTGACACCAACGAACCATGTCATCTACAACCTCTCGCGCCCCTTCAAAGACTGCCTCTACTCGATTATCGGGGAGATTCCGCACCCATCCGGTTAAGCCCAACTGGCTAGCTGTATCCACAGTGGCGTAGCGATAGCCAACTCCTTGGACTCGGCCAGAAATGAATACATGAGCGCGGATAATCTTTGGCAGTGCTGTAGAATTCTGCATAGATTGGTCTATTCTTTACGATTTCCAGTCTACCTAGTTTGTGTATACACAAACTATTTTTAGCTCCAATTGGCAAAATTAATTGTGGTTTTCGTTGTTGCTGCGATCGCTCGCTATTATCTCACCTCTTGTGCTTGCCATTTTTGCAGCGATCGTTATTTTCATAATTTCCTCCTAAGCAGATAAATGTCGTTACTTAAGATACTTTTTGCTGATATAGCAATCCTAGATGAATTATGAAAATCGTTAGGCTCAAATCCCCGACTTCTCCAAGAAGTCGGGGATCTTGTTGTTCACGAATGATTTAGGATGGCTGATACATCTTTCAGCAAGTATAGATAAAAATAAAATCATCCCTTTCTTTGGCAGAATATCAGGTTAATGATAAAGTATTTTTCAACTAGGAATTTTTAATTGCTTATGTCTAATCTGCCACCACTCAATACAGAAACAATTTGGGCAATTCTCGACGAGAAACTTGATGATGCCACAGTTAATCAGTTGCTATGGCACTATTTAGGCTATCGCTATGACTCCTCAAATGCACAATGGGACATCAGCAAAGTTGCACCAGAATGGCAGAATGAGTACCCACAACCACCAGATTTTATTGACTCTCGCCCTGCAACAGTCAAGCTGACTCGTTCCATTCCTGATGAAAATAAACAAATACTAAAAGAAAAGCTGGGTTTCAAAGGTTACAAGATTGGTGAATTTGGGCCTCGACAAACTCGCAGGGCGACAGCAGCGAATTGGTTGCTAAGTTATCTACAACAAACTAACGGCAAAACATAGTAATCTTATCAGCATACATTTAGAAAATAATATCCTAATTTTACCAAATATTTGCTACATGATAATTTAATAAAAAACTATTGATTTATTTACTAACTAGATTTTTGTAATTGTTATACAATAGGTTTTTAAATTTATTAGTTTTATAAGCAAAATCTGCAATACAGTAAATCTGTATCTTTAATCAATCAACAAATTCCATTCAAAAATCAAAAAATATATTTAACTTTTATAAAATATTTAGAAGTTATTCCTGAAGATAGAAGCACTACTTATGTAATTCTTTCTCTAGAGCGATTTGCAAATTTAATTTAGCATCAGAGAATACTTCTATCAACCCTTGATATTACAAACACTTCTATGACGAAGCCAATTGAATTTAATTTATTTGCGCCTTACAATAAAGGAGTTGCATTAATTGGTTCTTTTTCTGATTGGCAAGAAATTCCAATGGAAAAAGGTGATGATGGTTATTTTCGCACAAGTGTTGAAATAGAAGACGGCGTTTATCAATACAAATTCCGTGTTCAGTCAAATTCATGGTTTTTTGAACCAGAACAATGGGTTGAAGTCACAGATCCCTATGCAACTGATATAGATGAATTGAGTGGAAAAGATAATGGTGTTATTCAAGTAAAAGATGGGGAAAGGATTACCGATGATTATGTTTGGCAACATGATGATAAACCTTTACCTGCTGACCGCGAATTAGTAATTTATGAATTGCACGTCGGGGACTTTTCTGGTGGTGAGGATGACCCTTATGCACGAGGCAAGTACAAACACGTCGTTGAAAAGTTAGATTATCTATGTGAATTGGGAATTAATGCTATTGAGTTAATGCCACTCAAAGAGTATCCCGGTGATTATAGTTGGGGTTATAATCCCCGCCACTTCTTTGCAACAGAATCTAGTTATGGTACTACAGCTGGGTTGAAAAAATTGATTGACGAGTGTCATGGCAGAGGCATCCGTGTAATTATTGACGGGATTTATAACCACTCGGAAGCATCTAGTCCGTTAACACAAATTGACCACGATTATTGGTATCATCACGCTCCCCGTGACCCTGATAATAACTGGGGGCCGGAGTTTAATTACGAACATTATGACGAAAAATTAGAGATTCATCCAGCGCGGAAATTTATTGGTGATACAATCCGTTTTTGGATACAAGAATATCATCTCGATGGTATTCGCTATGATGCGGCACGGCAAATTGCTAACTACGACTTCATGCACTGGATTGTTCAGGAAGCTAAAAACGCTGCTGGCGGAAAGCCTTTTTATAACGTTGCCGAACATATTCCTGAAACTACCAGTATTACCAATGTAGATGGGCCAATGGATGCTTGCTGGCATGACAGCTTCTATCACTGCATTTTAGAACATATCTGCGGCGATACATTTGATTTAGAGCGCCTCAAAGATGTTATTGATTGCAAACGCCAAGGCTTCTTGGGTGCTACTAATGTAATAAATTACCTCACCAACCATGACCATAACCATGTCATGGTAGAACTGGGGAACCGTGAGATTTTTAATGAAGAAGCCTTCAGACGAGCTAAATTAGGAGTAGCCATCCTAATGACTGCCGTTGGTGTACCTTTGATTTGGATGGGTGAAGAATTTGGCGAGTACAAACCTAAACAACCGGAATCATCCAAAATCGATTGGACGCTGTTAGGTAATGATTTAAATCGTAGTTTATTTGATTCCTACAAAGGTTTAACTAATCTGCGTAAAAGCAATCATGCTCTCTACACAGAAAATATTGATTTCATCCACGAAAATGTCGAGACAAAAGTACTAGCTTATACTCGTTGGAATGATGAAGGTTCTCGTGTAGTCGTGGTAGCCAATTTCTCTGAAGACTTCCTAGCTGGCTATCATGTTCCTAACTTTCCTAGCGCTGGTATATGGCACGAGTGGACAGGTAATTATGATATCGAATCTGGTGAAGACGGCATTTTAACAGACTTGGGGCCATACGAAGCTAAAGTGTTTGTATGGCAGTAATAAAAAAATACATTACTGCTGATTTGCAATTAATTCCCACTGTTACTATGTCAAAAAGTTGCCGCACCTTTAGCTACAAAAGCAGTTGCAGTTAATATCTGCTGTACATCGAAAATATCCAAACTAGCAACAGTGCCAAGTTGAGCCACATTGGCGGCTGAAACTGCATTCACACCATCAATTTTATCTTGACAAATGTTCAAGTCAGTGATTTTATCAAAGCCAGACAGCAGCGAATCACTCAAGCTGCTAAATACAAATTTATCACCGCCGCGATCGCCTGTGAGAATATCACCACCAGCACCGCCTTTAAGGATGTCACTACCTTTGCCCCCGAAGAGTTTATCATTTCCAGCTAATCCAAAAAGTTGGTCGTTCCCATTCTTGCCAATCAGCTGATCATTGCCAGCTCCACCAGTCAGTTTATCTGCACAGTTGCTACCGCATAAGGTTTTACCCTGCACAGTTCCTTCTGTGGTAGTCTGGCTGATCAGTTGACCATTAGTATCATAGAGATAAGTGGCAACTGCATCCGTTGTGCGATCGCCGTTTTTGTCAATATCTGCGGTAGTTAGCTTGCCACTGGCATTGTAGTTGTAAGTAGTAATCTCGTCAGCGATGCCATCATTATTGAGGTCAGCTACCTGTGCAGCTAGTCTGCCCTTAGCGTTGTAACTGTAAGCAGTCACTTCATCAATGATGCCATCATTATTATTGTCAATTTCCTGTGATTTCAGTTTGCCGCTAAAATCGTAGCTGTAGATGCCAACTGCATCAATTACACCATCATTGTTGAAGTCATAGCTGGCAGATGCGCGTCCATAAGTATTGGTATAGGTATTGACACTTTCTGCGATGCCGTCGCCATTGAAGTCAAAGCTATAGAATTTCAGGTTGCCGTTGGCATCATAAGTATAGGTAGAGACTTTATCAGCGATGCCGTCGCCAGTGAAGTCAGAACTATCGGATTTCAGGTTGCCGTTGGCATCATAAGTATAGGTATTGACCTCATCAGTGATGCCGTCGCCATTGTAGTCAGTGCTAGAAGATGTCTGGTTGCCGTTGGCATCATAAGTAGAGGTTATGAATCCTCCATCAGCGATGCCGTCGCCATTGGAGTCATTGCTAGAAGACGTCCGGTTACCGTTGGCATCATAAGTATAGGTAGAGACCTGATCAACGATGCCGTCGCCATTGTAGTCAGTGCTAGAAGATGTCTGGTTGCCGTTGGCATCATAAGTATAGGTTATGACTCTATCAGCGATGCCGTCGACATTGTAGTCAGAGCTATCGGATGTCTGGTTGCCGTTGGCATCATAAGTATAGGTATAGACAAAATTAACGATGCCGTCGACATCGTTGTCATTGCTAGAAGATGTCCGGTTGCCGTTGGCATCATAAGTATAGGTATAGATAGAATCAGCGATGCCGTCGCCATTGAAGTCAAGGCTAGAAGATGTCAGGTTATAACCGTAGTTAATAACTGAGTCTATTGTCCCATCACTGTTGTTGTCTATGTTCTCAGATATCACATTGCCAGCGACATCGTAAGTGTAAGTTGTGGTTGAAGTCATAAATTTGTGTTCCTTAATAAATCTAACTTGGGCTTTAGAGAATGTTTGAATACTCGAATCATCGTTTTAGGTAAGTAGGGAGTGGCGCGAAAGCAAAAATATCGGGTTTTAAGCTTCCTTCCAATTCATTTTGTAATTTGATTATGATCCAAATCGAAATGATTGAGACTTTCCAAACATTCTCTTAGACAAGACTGGCAGAGTTTACTGGGAGCATCCCAATTTTGCAAGAATTTGTCATTTCGTTGGCGTCAGCCTTCTCGTAGGGTACGAAGCGACAACGTAGAGAAGCAATCGGGTTTGCTCTACTAGGTTGCGATCGCAATAAGAATTCATAACCTGGGTTTGATATAACTTACACATTTGGGATGCTCCCAAACTTGCTTAACCTTTTCTTAAAGAGAAGCCTCTGATAAATATCTCAAGGAATCAAAACTTTTTGATTAACTATTGAATAAATTTTGGTTATATTTGGATATAAATAATTAATTACAAATGAACATAGCACATAAATGCGCGCTCCTACTTAAGCGAAAGAGGTTTATTGTAAAACTACCCAACGACCGAAGTCGCGGCTATAAAAACTAAATCCAGGCTGACTAAATACTGAAACCCTGATGACATCGAGCTTTTATCAGGCTAGCTACTCCACATTTATAGAGGGCATATTGAACTTTTGCGTAAAAATGTGTATAGTAATCACCACATATAAAGATAGTGGCACAAATTAACAGAGCATTCCCATGCACAACCAATTATTTAATACTAATATTGACGGCGATCGCATTTTGTTAACTCCCAAGGAAGTCAAATCAAAATTACCTTTAACAGAATCGGCAGAACAAACAGTTTTAAAATATAGGCAGGAAATAGAACATATCCTGGATTTTCAGGATAGCAGAAAATTTATAGTGGTTGGGCCATGCTCAATCCACGATCCTAAAGCAGCGATCGAATATTCTCAAAGGTTAAAAGCATTGGCTGAACAAGTCAAGGATAACCTGCTACTAATTATGCGAGTGTACTTTGAGAAACCAAGAACAACGGTAGGTTGGAAAGGATTAATTAATGATCCAGATATGGATGATTCTTTCCATGTAGAAAAGGGTTTATTAATTGCACGCGACCTACTATTGAAAATTACAGAGTTGGGATTACCTACTGGCACAGAAGCATTAGATCCAATCATACCTCAATACATTAGTGAACTGATTACATGGTCTGCCATTGGGGCACGCACAACCGAATCACAAACTCATCGTGAAATGGCAAGTGGACTTTCGATGCCTGTGGGTTTTAAAAACGGTACTGATGGCAATATTCAAGTAGCTTTGAATGCCCTACAATCAGCTATAAACCCGCATAATTTTTTGGGAATTAATCAAAACGGACAGGTTAGCGTATTTCAAACTAAAGGGAATGCTTACGGTCATGTAATTTTAAGGGGTGGTACTCAAACAAACTTTGATGCAGCAAATGTCCAACTGGCTGAAGATAAATTAAAAGAGGCAAATTTACCACCAAGAATTGTTATCGACTGTAGCCACGGCAATACAAATAAAGACTATAGATTACAACCTATAGTCTTAGAAAATATTATTCAACAAATATTAAATGGCAACACATCAATAGTTGGCATGATGCTGGAATCAAATTTGTATGAAGGTAGTCAACCAATTACTGGTAAACAAGAAGAATTAAAATATGGTGTTTCTGTAACTGACAAATGTATTAACTGGGAAGAAACTGAAAAAATTATTTTGGCTGCTCATGAAAAACTTAAGCAAAAATCAAGAAGTTTCAGTTAAATCTAATAAGCGTAATCTTATGTAATATTTTACACCTTTTTAATGATTGCGAGAGACGACTATGACGATGTGAGAGCATCTAGTTTTGGAAGAAACTCAAAACCGGGAGTCTCTAGAATTTGAATTTTATAGAAAGTCTGAGCGGAGGTTTACTCCGTTCAGAACTTTCCAAAACAAATGTTGAATCCCGCGAAGAGATGTTACTTCTGTTACAAGTCAGGAGGCAAAATCACTTGATCAATTGCGTGGATTACACCATTGCTGCCTGTGATATCTGCTTGAGTTACTTTAGCATCATTGACAGTCACACCTGTACCAGGGTCAACCTTAACGTTGATTGTGCCGCCTTCAAGGCTTTTAACTTCGCCAGACTTCAAATCAGTGGACAATACCTTACCAGGTACTACATGGTAAGTTAAAATTTTGATCAATACTTCTTTGTTGCTTGGTTTTAACAATTCTTGCAAGGCATCTTGTGGCAACTTAGCAAAAGCTGCATCAGTGGGTGCAAAAATAGTTAAGTTATCTTTGCCTTGTAAAGCTCCGGTCAATCCTGCTGCTTTTAATGCCTTGGTTAAGGTTGTAAAAGAAGCGTTTGACTCCGCCAACGCTAACAAGTTTTTGCCTTGATTGTCAGTTGCTTCTGGTGCTGGTGTCGTGGGTTGCTCGTCAGGGGTAGTAGCTGGGGTGCCGGGTGCAGCTTCACTAGGTGTAGTACTACCACCACGATTATAAGGAGGCTCGTTGAAAATACTTGGTCTAGGATTTAGCGTTCCACCACTTTTCTGTGCCACTTCTTGGCGTAGTGCCTGTTTCGCTTCAGATGGTAAAGTAATAAAGAAGCTGAAACTAGTTAATCCCGCTATGCCTGCCAACGTGGTCAAGAATTTGGTGTAATTCGTCTTCATAAATTTTGTTTGTCTTTTTTGTCCACACATTACATAGAGATTTATAACATTTTGCTAGGCATAAAATCCAACCTGAGAGGGAAGTAAAATTTTTCCCTAGAAGAGTTTGTGCTGGGTAGGTTAAATATCTAACCTTAGCTCACTTTGATAACTATTAAGTATATTTAGCACATATTTTATGTAAATTGGGTAAATTTTCTTCGTAGCACCAAAAGGAATTAAAAAGCTCGCTTGGTGTAATCTAAACTATAAAGAAGTTTTAAAATATAATATTTAAAAGTTAGAAGTTAAAATAAGCTCTGAGAAAAAGCCTGCCAAGACTGGACTACGGACGCTCGTTCTTTGCTACTACTGTGCGATAGCGATCGCTAACAACACATTGGCTTCCCCTACGTGTATTTCAAAAATAAAATAGGAATTCTATATTTAATTATTTAATAATCAGAAAATAATATTTTTAAATAGACGGCTTTGCCAAAAATCAGGCTTAAATTCAACTTAATGTGAATTATATAGATAACTAAGCAACTAAATTAATAAAAATTACTTTAACTAAAGATACAATTGTAAAGTTAAGAAGTTGACCAGTTACAAGGTATACAATATGCTGGAATTATACCAATGGGAACTATCTCAATACTCAGAGAAAGTGCGCCTAATTCTAGATTTTAAAGGACTAGATTACCGCAAGATAGAGGTTACGCCAGGAATGGGACAGGTAGAACTGTTCCGGCTGACTGGTCAAAGACAAGTTCCAGTATTGAAAGATCGTAATAAATATATTGCGGATTCTACGGAAATTGCTAAGTATTTAGACTTAGAATACCCCGATCGCCTAATAATACCGCAAGATCCTAAAAAACGTGGTTTAACTTTATTGATAGAAGAATGGGCGGATGAGTCTATAGGCGTCAAAGGTCGGAAAGCGCTATTTGCTGCAATAAGTCAAGATCAAAATTTCCGCAAGTCTTTATTACCCACCTCGACACCAGATATATTTAAAAGTCTGGTTGAAGGAGTACCTAGTGACTTCATGACACTGTTGGGTTTTGGAGTAGGTTATAGTCCAGATGTGATCCAGTCGGCGATCGCATCCTTAAAACAAGACTTAGAAGCGTTAACATTGTTACTGGCAGATAGTCCTTATTTAACAGGAGATGAGCCGACTTTAGCAGATTTGGCAGTAGCAGGTTTGTCGATATTGCTGAAGTTTCCCTCTGGACCCTATCTGGATTTACCAGCTTCTCTTAGAGGTAAAGGATTGCCAATCTTTGCAGAGAATATAAATTATGAACCATTCTTCACCTGGCGCGATCGCCTTTACACTCAATTCCGCAAACCAGTAATTAGTACAACTTCACCAATGGGTAGTGCACCAACTTCGATTCAAATTGATTAAGTAATTGGCATGGGGCACTACTCTTGACAAATTCGCAACTTTTGCCCTATCCAATTAAAATTCAACATCAGACATAGCACCAACAATCATGTAATTAATCAGATGAATTTGGGACAGCCATTAGGTTCGGTTATTCAAGGTTCTCTGACTGAAGGGTTAGAAGTACGATTGCATCCTGACATTTCTGTAGAAGATATGCGGGTAGGCAAGTTTCTTGTTGTACAAGGGATGCGATCGCGTTTTTTTTGTATGCTGACAGATGTGGCATTGGGAGCTGCTAATGCGCGAATTATTGCTAATCCTCCCAGTTGGGAAGACACTTTTTTACGAGATGTTTTAGCCGGAAGTGGTACTTATGGTACGATCAACCTCGCGCCGATGTTGATGTTTACTCCCGAATCGGAAGAATCTTTCTCCCCAACAAATGGTAAATCGGCAAATCCCTTCCTCCCATCAATGACGGGTTTGGCTTCATTTGTGCCACAAACCAGTACTACAATGGAATTGTTGCCTGTTAAAACTATTCCCAGCCACTTTAGTCAAGTTTACGATGCAAGTGTTGACGATTTTCGCCGGGTATTCGGTTGGGAAGATGACCCCCAAAGGCGCAATTTTTCCATCGGAAAACCTTTAGATATGGATGTGCCGGTTTGCATTGATTTAAACCGCTTTGTGGAACGAAGTAATGGGATCTTTGGGAAATCTGGTACTGGTAAATCCTTTCTAACACGACTAATTTTAGCTGGTGTCATCCGTAAAAATGCGGCAGTAAACTTGATTTTTGATATGCACTCTGAGTATGGTTGGGAAGCTGTTGCCGAAGGTAAAAATGTAAGTACTGTTAAAGGCTTAAAGCAACTATTTCCTAGTAAAGTCGAAGTTTACACCCTTGACCCCGAATCGACAAAGCGCCGGGGTGTACGTGATGCTCAAGAACTTTATCTGAGCTACGAGCAAATTGAAGTTGAAGATATTAAGTTATGTAGCCGAGAGTTAGGACTATCTGATGCAGCTTTGGATAACGCCAATATTCTATATAGCGAGTTTGGCAAAGCCTGGATTGTCCAGTTGTTGAATATGACTAATGAAGAAATCGAGATGTTCTGCGACGAGAAGCGTGGACACAAAGGCTCGATTATGGCATTGCAGCGCAAACTCTTGCGGATGGATAGCTTGAAGTATATGCGAGCGGTTTGCCCCCAGAATTATATTAGTAAAATTGTCCAGTGCCTAGAAGCTGGGAAGAATGTTGTGATAGAATTTGGTTCCCAGTCGAATATGCTCTCTTATATGCTGGTAACGAATATGATTACCCGGCGTATTCACGAGCATTATGTCAAAAAAGCAGATAAATTCTTGCAAAGCAAAAATCCTAGCGATCGCCCGACGCCATTAATGATTACCATTGAAGAGGCGCACCGTTTTCTTGACCCAGCAGTGGTACAAAGTACGATCTTTGGGACTATTGCCCGTGAACTGCGAAAGTATTTTGTCACACTTTTGGTAGTTGATCAACGTCCATCAGGCATAGATAATGAAATTATGTCCCAAATTGGGACTCGCATTACCGCTTTGCTCAATGATGAAAAAGATATTGACGCGATTTTTACAGGTGTATCTGGTGGCGGCGGATTGCGATCGGTGTTGGCAAAGTTAGACTCTAAACAACAAGCTTTAATATTGGGTCACGCCGTTCCGATGCCAGTAGTAGTGCGTACCCGTCCTTACGACGCAACTTTTTACGAAGAAATTGGTGAGCCAGCCTGGGAAGAAAAACCTGACGCAGAAGTATTCGCCGCCGCTGAACTAGCCAAAGCTGACCTTGGATTCTAAATAGTTTGTTTGTCATTGGTCATTTGTCATTTGTCCTTGGTTAAATGATGAGTCCTAACCAATGCCCAATGCCCAATGCCCAATGCCCAATGCCCAATGCCCCATAACTAATTCGTGACATCCCTCCATCGTCACAGCAAATTAAGTTCGGTTATCCGGCTAGTTTTTAGCAACAGAGGAGGGGTTTTTGGCGTCACTATAGATATAGTCAGTAATTTCAAGGAACTTTAAAATTTTTCTCGTAAATGGACAATTCTGAATTATAATTACAAGCTTTATCTTAAGATACTTTACTATCTGCTTGATTTATCGTATTATAAAGATAAGAGAACTCATACCGACTTCGGATTTCCCAGTTAATACCAGTAACTACTCAAGAAAAGAATTCTTAAAAACAACCCAACGTGTTTATAAGAGATTAAAAAATTTAGGGAAGGTAAGGAACCTATCCCAAGGGTTTACCGTCCTGACAACGGCTGTATCAATTGATTAATTGCTTTTGGTAAATTCCGATATTTTGTGATAGATGTACTACCTTTTTCAATCAACTTTAGTAAGAAAACATATATTGTGTTTACGGAGTAGAGGACAAAGCACGAATGCCTACTGTCAACACCCAAACGGAAAATCTCAATACCAAATTCACGGTTGATATGGTGCGAACCTATCTGCGGGAAATTGGTCGTGTACCACTGCTAACCCGTGAACAAGAAATTGTCTTTGGGAAGCAGGTGCAACAAATGATGACGCTCATCGACGCCAAAGAGGTTTTGGCGAAGAAACTGCAACGCGAGCCGAATATGTCAGAGTGGGCTGACCAGGTTAAACAATCGGAAACCGAGATCCAACAAACGGTAGCGCAAGGTAAACGAGCAAAGCAAAAAATGATCGAAGCGAATTTGCGCTTGGTAGTTGCTATTGCGAAAAAGTATCAAAAGCGGAATATGGAATTTCTGGATTTGATCCAGGAAGGAACACTAGGATTAGAGCGGGGTGTGGAGAAATTTGACCCAATGAGGGGTTATAAGTTCTCAACCTATGCTTACTGGTGGATTCGCCAAGCGATTACCCGCGCGATCGCCCAGCAAGGCCGCACTATCCGCTTACCGATCCACATTACCGAGAAACTGAACAAAATCAAGAAAGTGCAGCGAGAGTTGGCTCAAACCTTGGGTCGATCGCCTACCCCGGCGGAAATTGCCAAAGAACTGGAGATAGAACCCGCTCAGATCCGCGAGTACTTAAATATGGCGCGTCAACCAGTATCTTTGGATGTGAAAGTTGGCGAAAACCAGGATACTGAGTTGCAAGAAATGCTCGAAGATGACGGACCATCACCAGAGTATTACACCAACCAGGAATTCTTACGCCAAGACTTGAACAACTTGCTAGCAGAACTAACCCCGCAGCAGCGAGAAGTTTTAGCTTTACGCTTTGGTTTAGAGGATGGTAACGAATTGTCATTGGCGAAAGTGGGTGAGAGATTGAGTCTCAGCCGTGAGCGCGTCCGTCAGTTAGAGCATCAGGCTTTGGCTCATTTACGTCGCCGTCGTGCCAATGTCAAAGAATACGTTGCTAGCTAAAACGACAGACGTAGCATTCCTACGTCTCTATACTATCTTAGTAATGCGCCTCCGGAATCCAGGGGGCGGTTTTTTTATGCTCACAAGCAGTAAAAATATCTGGATTTGACGCTATAGTAGGGGCGCACAGCTATAATTCTACGGAGACGCATCTGAGAAAAAAGTGCTAGTAGTTTTTATCTCAATACGGTTCAGTTAAGGAGAATCGTAGGTTGGGTTGAGGCTTTGCGAAACCCAACAAACCTGGCTAAATGTTGGGTTTCGTTCCTCAACCCAACCTACGCAGCTTAAGGTTTTTTGCGCTAACTGAACCGTATTGGTTTTTATCGTTTAAAAATCTAAAAGGCTACCAAAAAAATGTTAATTGAGAGTATTTAATTTGTCATTCATCTCCCCAATGAGATGAATCCACAGGATAAAGCATAAATACTCTAACTGATATAGGACTCATATTTGATTTCTGAACAGGATTTCAGATGAAACCCTGGTAAAACGAGCTTTTCAGTCTCAGTATAGTTTCAAAAATCAAACCGGAGTCCTATAGTAATTTAAGATTGTCTAACTAAATTAAATAAAAACTTTAGTTTCTGACAGTTTTCTTTTTCAGACAATAGAAATTAAGTCCTTAACAAAGTCTTTTACAATTAAGACTTGGTTAGAGTCTAAATAAGTTCATAGAACTTAGTTCATTTTTTTACAGGAGAAGTAGGGTGCTTAACAACCTTCATCAGTTATTATCTCCTCGCCAGTGGAGAATTTCCCTCGCGGGCTTAGGCTTACTTCTCGGTTTGGGCTTTATAGCCAAGCAAACTCAAGTAGTATCGGTTACAGATTCTCCATTATCATCGGCTCAAATTCAGAAAACTTCCGAAACCTCTCTTTTGTCGCAGCTCAGAAAAATTCGAGAGCAGAGAAGTCAACTGAAAGCGGCTTCTGAGGATAGAGAGATTTTTATGGATAAGAGCGGAAAAACACTACCCATAATCACATCGCTGGTTCCAAGTTCTCAGGGAGCTACAAAAGGCGCAGGAGTTTTACCAAGAAAGAGTTTTCCTACCAAAGATGGGATTTATCTCTATGGTCAATCCCCAAAAGCAAACCAGATAGGTCAAGCTTATATCATATTTGAGAAGCAGCAGAGCAAGGCGACTGGTGCTTTGTATATGCCCCAATCGGAGTTTAATTGTTTTCAAGGTACACTCGACCAGTCAGGAGAGTTGGCGATGACGGTTAACGGTTCATCAAATCAAGCTAGCTCTAATCAGTCGAATCAAGTAGCTACAAGCAGTAGACTGCCTAATTTCAGTGAAGATCAGTCAAGCAATTATGCTTACTCGGTGGCTCTGCAAGACTTTCATCGGTTAAATTCTATCACTGCTAGCGATCGCCGCCTATTGCAAATGTGTAAGTAATCTTCAACTCAATACTCAATTCCTGGTTGCGCCTTAACGCCTTGATCGCGGAATGGGTGCTTAACCAGGGTCATTTCGGTTACTAAGTCAGCACGCTCAATTAAAGCAGCTGGTGCGCCTCTACCTGTGAGAATAACGTGTTTGTTAGCAGGTTTTTCTGCCAAACCTGCTAAAACCTCATCTACTTGTAAGTAAGCCATTTTGAGAGCAATATTAATTTCATCTAACAGCACCAGATGAAAATCTGGGTTGCGGATGTATTCTAATGATTTTTCCCAAGCGGCGCTAGCTTTGTCAAGATCGCGATCGCGGTCTTGAGTTTCCCAGGTAAAGCCTTCGCCCATTGCGTGAAATTCTATCTGGTCTTCCCAATAACTGAAAACCCTTTTTTCGGAAGGTTCCCAGCTACCTTTGATGAATTGGACGATCGCTACTTTATACCCGTGACCAAGCGATCGTAACACCATCCCCAAAGCCGCTGTAGTTTTACCTTTACCGTTGCCAGTGTTTACAATAATTAACCCTTTTTCTGGTACAGCTTGTGCTATCCGTTGATCCTGCACTTCTTTGCGTCGCTGCATCTTTTTGCGGTACTGTTCATCAGTCAGAGATGAAGACATTACCTCATCAATCAAGCGTCCAATCTCTTGGTCTGGGTTTAATTCTTTTGGTGTATCGTTTTTCATCAACCTTGTGTGCAAATAACTGTTGAAATTTTCGAGAATGAACCGAAATTTTGTTGATTATCCGATTTTACTTAAATCACATAATTGGATATACCCAGTAATATTTCACAGAAAAATATTGAGCCTGTGTTAGTTTTGCAAAACTATATGATATACAAATTGAAGTTATAAATTGAGTTCAATGTTGCTATTTTTAATAATTTCATAGGTTCGTTAAAACACCTTACTCATAAAAGTCTCCATGTCTCCCTACATTTACCTCATTCTTCATCTTCATCATCTTCACTCCAATACTGTTGAGGTGCATTTCCGTAAACTTCTAAAATTTTTGGTTTTTTGATTTTGTTATCAGGTGGATTAATTGCTTCTAACTGCACATCAAATTTCCAGTTATCACCAAAATCATAAATATAGGTTATTTTAGCACCGGGTTCTAAAGACAAATCACCAATCTGTACTTGATCTGCAAATGGCGGTGTTTCCATGTAGGGATGACCGATTTTGATTATGCGACCAAAACGGTCTTTATAACTAAACTCGTACAGGTGGTCATAGTCAAAGTCAAAAGCATCGAGAATTGTCTCTGCTAGCCAGCTTAATGGTTTTTTCGCTGGTGTGGCAATGCGTCGCCAAGCTTTAGAAATGGACACTTTAAAAATATAAATACCATCGGTGAATCCTGGCTTTCTCACAAGTAAATTATGCTCCCATTCTGGAAAAAATGCTTGAAAATGTGACTGCAATTTTCCAAAAGTCACATTTACATCATCCTGTAATTCTCCTCGTATTCCTAGCGGAAATACTAATTGCAACAGAGCATCACCAAAGGGCAAGCGTTGTAAACTGGTAATGCGCCACCCCTTGCCTTCTTGTGGTTTTCCTTGTTTGATAGATAACAATCCAAATAACTCTATTAGGGCAACGTTATGTAGACCAGGGTAATAACTAATATCTTGTTGGTCTTCATATTTAGGGAATTTTAAACCTTTATCTGGGACGCGAGTCCAAAGTTGAATGCATCTAAATAAATTCCCGAATGAGTCTTGATGCTCACCCAAAATTTCGTTATTTCCCCAAATCAACCAAGCTTCTAATAAGTTGAAATAGCGTTCTGTTGGGTTGAGATTTGACCATGATTCTAAGATAGCTGCGTCTAACACTAAAATTTGCTTCTTACCTTGGGATCTAATTTGGGCTATCCCAGAACTGCGTAATAACAGATATAGTCCATTAATGTAGGGGTATGATTTCTGTACGGGGCGTTTGAGTTTTGTTTCAATTGGTTGACTTAACCGAAAATTAACTTCTGATAGAACTTTCAACGGTAGAAGGTTATTAATACTACTAACTTCCACTCCATTTGGTTGTAAGAAATCTATCAGGGTTTGAAAGTCATGCAGAATCGTACCAGGTTGATTTTGAGCGATGCTGAGTTCTTGGAGAAGTTGTTGTTGTGAGTCGGTTAGGGGAGGTAGTTCAGGATTGAGTGTGCGTTCTAGTCGCGCAAATATATCTTCCATAAATAAAAATTCTAAATTCTAAATTCACAATTTAACCTTCCGTAAAACCCTGTTCTCTTTATACTATAACTTCAGCAGTTACCCTAAAAAATATCGACTCGTCAAGGGTAACAGTAGGACTAGCAACACCGTAAACTTGATGAAATGTGAATGATAATATTTTCAACTTTTACTTGACAATCCCAGGAATTTGATATGAATAATAATACTCGTCTACAGAGAATTTTAGCTGATACACCTATTGATACAGTATTACCTGCGATCGCTCAACTAAATCTACCTAACTGGTGGTTAGCCGGGGGTGCAGTCAGAAACACCGTTTGGCATTCAATTTTTGGCAATGACTGTGGGTTAGGTATTAAAGATTTCGATATTGCATTCTTTGATATAGAGGGGAATCGTTCCCAAGAACTAGCAGCAAAGGTGACTCTCACAGAACAATTTCCTCATGACCAGTTTGATGTAAAAAATCAAGCCAGTTTTGCTCGTTGGCGTCTTGGTCGCAGACCCTACACTAGTACAGAGGATGGCATCACAGATTGGCTGCATACTGCTACTGCTGTGGGAGTTCGACTAGATGCTCAAGGCCAATGGCAATTTTTCACACCCTACGGATTGGATGACCTGTTTGATGGCATTATTCGACCTACGCCGGCACATACTCATAACCTAGATGCCCATAACAAAGCATCTGGATTTTTACATAAGTGTCCTTATCTGCGGTTGGCATAAAAGATATAGTTTGGCATTCAATAATTTAGTGAAAAAAATATCCTAATTTATTAGAGGCGATGTCTGCGACAGCTTTTGTATCCCGTTGGCAACAAGCATCTAAAACTCTTTATTTAGGCAGATAATGTCTGGTATTGCAAGAAGGCAGGAGGCAAGAAAGCTTGTAAGATAAGCTTTTGCGTTATTGGCGATTGCATAGCTATTTTTGTCATACTGCATTAGCAATATTTGGGTTTTTCATTGCGGGGCTTTTAAATTAGCATTTTTGTAATAATTTCATCTTTCTTACCAGATGCAAACTTAGCAAAGCGCTGTGCTAAGGGTGGTACAATCACCAAAGGATTGCTAAAGCCAGAGAAAACATGAACGCCCCGAAATTCTGGGA
This sequence comes from Nostoc sp., assembly GCF_041747015.1. Lineage (GTDB taxonomy): Bacteria > Cyanobacteriota > Cyanobacteriia > Cyanobacteriales > Nostocaceae > Nostoc. The sequence goes on along the minus strand of NZ_JBGTFY010000138.1, from coordinate 65,232 downwards.
TAGCACCAATTAAGGGAAATTTGTTGCTACCAAATGCCACCAAACAATGATACCAATTCCCTCGTAAATTCTCCAAAGCTGGCAAAATTTCACCGACACTTTTTCGCAACCATTTTTCGCTTATCTCTGAGTTTACCTTGGCATGAGGATCTGCGATCGCCCGGCTAATTTGACCCAAACGCAAGCTACCATCTTGAAACTGAATCGCACCCGCATCTAAAATCGGCGGGACTAATTCATTACCTAGTTCATCCCACGATTTATCAACTTGAGTTGATTGGGCTTCTAATTGAAACCGTTGCAGATTCGCTGGCATAACTAAGGTGCGTAACCTAACATCAACAGATGGGGTTTCAATTATTTCTGCATGAGTAAAATACAACTTGATGGAAATACCAGCTGATTTTAGTAGCTGTCGGCTGAGTCCACCTGCACAAATGACAACGTTAGCACTATAAAAAGTTGCAGTATTTGTTTTGACGCCATCTTGCAGTATTTGCAAAACTTGGGTAATTTGGATTTCACCCCCAGCCCGCTCAAAAGCTTGGACATAAGCTAATCTTGTTTTTTCTGGGTGAATATGACCGTGTTTAACAGTTAAAGCGCCAGATATCGCCTCTCGATTTAGCAGTGGTTCCAACTCACAAGCTTCTTGGACACTGAGTAAACAAGGTGGAATAGCAAAATGATTATATGATGCAGCAGTTGCTTCTAGGTGATCATGGACGGAAATAGTAAGTAATAAATCTAATTCCCGAAACTGGATATCAGCGTCTAACTCTTGAGATAATATGTGGTAACGAGCGATCGCATCTTCGCACAATTGACGAGTTAGTGGTGTAGTACCCGACCAATAAGCAAGCCCACCATAACTATAGCGAGTTGCATTTTGTGGTGTTTGATATTGTTCCAACAAAAGTACAGAAAAGCCTGCTTTTGCTAGTTCATAGGCAAGTGTAGCACCCGTAATTCCACCGCCAACAACAATCCAGTCGTAGATTTTCATATTAATACTACCAGTAGCGGCACCGTTTGCAATGACATAAATATTTTTGTGTACTTACTTAGTGTTCGCGCAGCGTCTCTTGTCTGCGACACGCTGTTCACTATCGAGCGATCGCGCTATTTCCTGAAACAAGCCCATTTTCTGCCGTTCGGGACTACCAGAAATAACGAAGCTTACTTCGAGTGCGATCGTTTGAACCTTTACCCGCAGACATTGTAGCAACCAAGTTAGGGGCAACACTTTTTACACCCGATCAGGTTCCCAATTTAGAGCCAGAGCAAATAGTGGTGTTACTTGCTAGCGATGAGTGGTCAGGAGCGATTATAAGCGATCGCCCGCTCTGGATTGTATACAACCCCCATCATGCAGCTACACGGTATGAATCAAATTTGATGCATGAAATAGCTCATGTGTTGCTAGCTCATAAACCTGTTGGCTTTGATCCTGTAACCGGACGACCAAAACGTAAACAAAACAACGAAGATGAAACAACTTATCTAGGAGGATGTTTTCAAATTCCCAAACGTGGTTTATTATGGGCGACACAACAAAAGATGCTGTTACCTCAGATTGCAGTACATTTTGGTGCTAGTGAAGCAATGGTGCAGTTTCGTAGCAATGTGACTAATGTGCCTGTCAAATGCTTATAAAGTTTCAAGACAGCTAATCATCGGAAAATCCCACAAGGAATGAAAAAAGTTTCTTCTCCTACTTATTTTTTCAAGCTAGTGAGAAAAAAGTATTGCTGTCACTTTGGCTGAAAGCTAGATAACATTAGATTCTGCGTGTTTACTGTTCAGGAGTGCCAAAATGTCTAAACAGTTGGGTCAAAAAATCGCACCTACACCTATATCAAATGATATCAATGTGGTGGATTTGATTGATCAATACTTCACCGCCTATAATTCAGCGCGGTTGCGCGAAATCTGTCAACTACTGAGTCGTGATGTGCTGACAGAAGGTGTCACAGTGGGAGTTAGCCTTTCCGGTGCGATGACACCAGCAGGATTTGGGGTTTCAGCGCTTGCACCCTTAATTCGCAACGGCTTTATTGACTGGATGATTAGCACAGGTGCAAATCTTTACCACGATATGCACTACGGTTTGGGTTTTGAACTGTTCGCTGGTAATCCATTTTTGGATGATGTGAAACTACGCCAAGAAGGCACTATCAGGATTTACGACATTATTTTTGGCTATGATGTGCTGCTGGAAACAGATGCGTTCATCCGCAAGATTCTCCAAGGTGAAGCGTTTCAAAAGCGGATGGGAACTGCTGAGTTTCACTATTTACTCGGTAAGTATGTCCGGGAAGTAGAAAAGCAATTAGGTGTGCAGCATTCTTGCTTGCTTGCTACAGCGTATGAGTGTGGTGTACCGATTTATACATCTTCTCCAGGGGATAGTTCAATTGGGATGAACGTGGCGGCTTTGGCATTGGAAGGTTCGCAGTTAATATTAGATCCATCAATTGACGTAAATGAGACAGCAGCGATCGCTTACAATGCCCGTGAATCTAAAGGTAAAAGTGCGGCTGTAATTCTCGGTGGTGGTAGTCCCAAAAACTTTTTGCTACAAACACAGCCGCAAATTCACGAAGTGTTGGGACTAGAAGAACGGGGACATGATTACTTTGTGCAGTTTACCGATGCTCGTCCCGATACAGGCGGTTTGTCTGGGGCAACTCCATCAGAAGCCGTCAGCTGGGGTAAGATTGACCCGGAAGAGTTACTTAACACAATTGTTTGTTACACCGATAGCACGATCGCTCTTCCACTAGTAACAGCATACGTCATGAACAAGTGCCAACCTCGTCCCCTAAAGCGTTTGTACGATAGACGAGAAGCCATCTACGATAAACTGCAAAAAGACTATCTAGCAGCCAAAACCCGACCATCGGATCAGATTCCAGCAGCGATGGCCGAAAATGCTTCACAGCAAACAGCGACTTATCCCTGTGGTCGGCTGATTCCAAATACATAGAGAAGTACAGACGCGATTAATCGCGTCTGTACTGGGGATACCGATAGGAATAAAGCGATCGCTTCTAGTACCATTTAGGCGATCGCTTGAGCATAATTTGGGCATCGTCTAGGCAAGCCGCCCATAGTCTTGATTTTCTCTAAACCATCTTTGCAGCCAAATCTGCGAGACATTAAAGCTATAAAAATTTACATTAAATTTACTTATTTACACGGAGTACACTGATTTTTGGGTAAACTAAAGAAAGCATTAGCTATCTGGGCATAATAGGGCTGACAATTCAAAGGGGTATACGAAATGCTCAAGACAAGTTACGACTTTGACCAGGCTATCCTACCCGCAGGATCTTCATTAAAGACTAATATCTTGCTACGTTTTCGGGCTGAAATAGCTGAATCTCCCCGACGTAACCTCAACCTTTCTCTGGTAATTGACCGTTCAGGCTCTATGGCAGGGGCTCCCTTGCATCATGCGCTCAAAGCTGCTGAGTCTGTGGTAGATCAACTTGAAAAAGACGACATTCTTTCAGTAGTTGTTTATGACGATGAAGTGGATACTGTTGTCCCACCCCAGGCTGTAACTAACAAGGCTGCGCTGAAAAATTCCATACACAGGGTTAGAGCAGGCGGTATTACCAACTTATCCGGCGGATGGCTCAAAGGCTGCGAACACGTGAAGACGCAGCTTGATCCGCAAAAAATAAACCGTGTTCTCTTGCTTACCGATGGTCACGCCAATATGGGCATTCAAGACCCCAATGTACTCACAGCAACATCGGGGCAGAAAGCTGAGTTAGGTGTTACCACAACTACGTTAGGTTTTGGTCAGGGTTTCAATGAAGACCTCCTGATCGGTATGGCGAGGGCTGCCAGTGGCAACTTCTACTTCATTCAGAGCATCGATGACGCAACTGAGGTGTTTAGTATTGAACTAGATTCTCTTAGAGCAGTGGTGGGACAAAACCTTAATGTCACACTTGAGTTAGCTGATGGTGTTAGCTTGGTTGATACCTTGAGTCTTGCTAAAGTCAGCCAGAATGACGCTGGTAAAACTGCGATCGCCTTGGGAGAGCTTTACGAGGGGGAAGACAAACTTCTAGGGTTGAGTTTACTAATATCCTCTGCTCAAGTTGGCAAGTTACCTGTGATGAAGCTGCATTACAGCGCTGATGTTGTGCAGAATGACCTGATTCAAAGCGTGTCAGACACAGTAGATGTCTTCGCCAAAGTTGGTACTGTCGAAGAAGCAGCTCTTGCTTCTACCAGCCATATCATTCTGGAATTGAGTCGTCTTACCATCGCTAAGGCCAAAGAGACTGCCCTTAATCTCGCTGAGGATGGCAGACATGAAGAAGCAGAGCAAATCCTCCGTGTCCTTGTGAAAGATTTCCGGGATAGAGGGTTGAACGAGAACTTTGAAATAGCTGAGGAGATAGATCAGCTTGAGTATTTCGCGGGTCGGATCGCCCAAAAAGCTCTAGGCAATGCCGGGCGTAAAGAACTGCGGGATCAGAGTTACCAGACAATGACGCGCAATCGCAGCGATCTGGTCGGTCGCGGTGTCACTGCTGGGGATGAAGTGTACGCGATGCCGATTGTCAATGAAGTCGGTTCAGGTGTTGAATTACACTGCGTTCGTGAAGGAGGTAAACTGCGGATCAAAGTCATGACTAAGGGCTACGATTCGACCAAGAACATCCAGTTTCCCAGAGCTATTCGTGCCGAGGGTGCACGCTATGTAGTTGAAAAACTGGAACTTTCAAGCGAACGCACTTTCTACCGTGTACATGGCAACATTACCCGTCTTACTCAACCTGGTGAACCAGATATCTTCGTTGCTCATAGTCAATCGAGGTCAACTAATACAGGCAAAGCCTCCAAAGGCCCTGCCAGTGCCGCCGATCTTGCCGCAACTGACACCGTAGGAGAGAGTATTTTAGTTCAGTGTGTCAAAGATGGCAGCAAGCTGCGCGCTAGGGCGGTTTCCGACGGATATGAACCGGATTGGAATATGCGTTTTCCGCGATCGGTTCGTGAGGAAGGAATGCTTTACGTTGTTGATGAAGTCAAAACAGCACCCGATGGTAAGTCGTATATTGCCTGTGGTGAAATTAAGCGATTTGTGCAACCTACCATTACCAATTGAGATGAACTCAAAAGATTCTCAGTTCAATACCTTGTCCTAAAGGACACGCTAGGCGAACGCCAAAAATACCCAACTCATTTCTCAGCCAGAATCGCGTAAATTTCCCGTTTAACTTGTTCTAAAAGCTCACGCACCCGATTTATTCGCTCTACATTCCCACTGCGAGCAACCTGCACTACAACAGCAGCTAATTCTGTTGCAGCATTCCGCAATTCAATAAACTCTTGAGGCTTACCTGTGATGAAAGTTTTGAAGGTATCCCAAGGAGAATCTGAAGTTTCTTGTTGGGTACGTTCTGCCAACAGTTGTCTACCCTGATCTGTGATCGTGTAAATTCGTTTGCCACCTTCCTGTGCACTCTTGAGATAACCACCTTCCTCAAGCAATTGCAGTGTTGGATACACTGAGCCAGGACTGAGGCGACGGAAACCACCATACCGAGTTTCCATCTCTTTGATTAGGTCGTAACCGTGACTAGGATGCTCGGATAATAATTCCAGCAGAATGAACTTGATATCACCTCTACGAGTCCGATGTTCATCTCCCCAACCACGACCAAACATTTCATTGCCGTGATGTTTGCCATGCTGAAACCAAGGCCTAACAAGCAATAAATCATCTTCGTTAACTCCTGCCCATGCAGGTATCCCAAAGTGTGACCGAAAGTGTCTAAACATAAATGAATCTCAAATCAACTTTCTCTAGTATACGATATATCGGAATATATCACGATATATCGGAATAGAATTTTGATGAATATTTTTGACTTGAGAATGCAACTCAAGTTATTGGTAGGGAATAATCATGCGTGCGATCGCTACAATTATCCTAGCCCTGGGTAGCCGTTGGCATAATATTTGTATTAAAAATTACAATCTTTTAATTAATATACCTTAAATTTTTAATTTAAAAGTATATATTTAAACAGTGAAAATACTTAACATTAGCAGCTTTGGCACTTTAAAACACAGAATTAAACCGTTATCAAAATTTTCCGAAAATTCATTATTCAGTAAATTTACGTATGCGTATTTAAGTCTTTTCAATTCAATATATGAATAGTAGACATTAGTCCATAAATAATAGGAGAAGACTGTGACGTTCTTAAATGAAGCTCAAGTAGAGCAGCTAAAAGAAATAACCACACACTTACGACAAGTAAGACAAAAAAAATCCATCCGTATAGAAGAAATAGCCGCTCAAATACTAATTCGCTCAAGTGTTTTGCAAGCTTTAGAAGAAGAGCGATTTGGAGAATTGCCTGAGCCTATTTTTGTTCAAGGATTCATCCGTCGCTATGGAGATGCTTTAGGACTGGATGGAAATGCTTTGTCATACGCCCTTATAACCAATGTTGTCCGCCCAGACTCCAATAATGATCATCAGAATTTAGACAACAAACCAAATACATACATACCTCTTGTTGTTACCTACATTCTATTATTAGTAGCTGCATCTGCTGGTCTTTTTTATACACTTAACCCACCACAAATTACATCTGAATCCCTGACTCCAGAGAACAACACTCAACAGTCAGTAATCAGTGAAAAATAATTAGGCTGATATTTGCGGTTTACGCAGATGCCAACGAGTAGATTGTTCATAAGCATAAGCAACCTGAAAGAGTTGTTCTTCTCGCAGCACATTGCCAATTAGCTGTAATCCTATTGGTAGACCTTGCTCATCAAAACCACATGGCAAACTTAAACCAGGTAAACCAGCAAGATTCACCGGAATAGTCATCAAATCAGTTAAATACATACTTAAAGGGTCAGTAGTTTTTTCCCCTGCTTTGAAGGCTGTAGTGGGAGATGTAGGACAGATTAAGACATCAACCGCGCCAAAAGCCTTTTCAAAGTCTTGCTTAATCAGGGTGCGGACTTTTTGCGCTTTCAAGTAGTAGGCATCGTAATAGCCAGCCGAAAGGGCGTAAGTGCCGATCATAATCCGGCGTTTGACTTCTGTACCAAAACCAGTGGCACGGGTACGAGTATACATCGACAGCAGATTATCCGCATCAGGAGCGCGGTAACCATATTTAACGCCATCGTAACGAGCCAGGTTTGCTGACGCTTCCGATGGAGCGATGATGTAGTAGGTAGGTAAGCCATAGCGAAAGCGGGGACAGGAAACTATATGAATCTCTGCTCCCAAACTTTGTAGTATATCTACTGCTTTAGTAACAGCTTGTTCCACTACAGAGTCCAAACCTTCACCAAAAGTTTCTTTAATGACACCAATTCTTAACTGGCCTCTGGGTTTGAAGTTTGGTTTTAAGCTGGCGGCGTAGTTGGGAATGGCAACTTTCAGGCTGGTAGAGTCTTTGGGATCGTGACCTGCGATCGCACTCAATAATATTGCAGCATCTTCTACTGTGTTTGCAAATGGGCCAATTTGATCTAAAGACGAAGCGTAAGCCACCAAACCATAACGGGAAACCAAACCATAAGTTGGTTTCATCCCCACCACACCGCAAAAAGATGCAGGTTGCCGAATCGAACCACCAGTATCAGAACCGAGAGCAACCACACATTCTTGAGCCGCCACAGCTGCTGCCGAACCCCCCGAAGAACCACCCGGAACCCGTGATAAATCCCAAGGATTAGCCGTAACTTGATAAGCTGAGTTTTCTGTGGAACTACCCATTGCAAACTCATCTAAGTTGGTTTTGCCTACCATTACTGCCCCAGCATCTATCAGTTTTTGCGTCGCCGTTGATTCATAAGGCGGTACAAAATTTTCCAGAATTCGAGAGGCGCAGGTGGTAGGTATTCCCTTGGTACACAAATTGTCTTTTATCCCTACTGGAATCCCTGCTAGCAGCCCAATTTCTTCTCCGGCAGCAATTTTGGCATCCACAGCGCTTGCCTGCTCTAATGCTCGTTCTGTCGTCACACATAAAAAGCTGTGCAATTTCGGCTCTAACGCTTGAATGCGATCTAAAGCTTCTTGGGTAATTTCAACGGCAGAACGTTCTTTTTTAACTAGCTGTTCGTGCAACTCGCGGATAGATGCCATGATTGCTCTCTTTATGATTCAAGTCCTTGATTTTAATACATATTGGCCAAGATTGGGTATTGGGATAAGACAGTTCCGTTAGCGGATAGCTAAGGTTTATACCATTTTACGAAAACCTTGATACACATAGATTTCTCGTAGGGGCATGGCATTGCCCATTGGTGTCAACTTGAGCCTAGAAATGGCTTAACTGTTGCCTCCCTCACCCGCCTGGAACTAAAGTTCTCTGGCTTTTAGCTAAAGTCTACTGAAGTAGACTAAAAATTTTTGACTATATATTTAGTCATCTTTCAGATGACTTTAGCTATTAGCAAGGAACTTCAGTTCCTTGCGGGACATGACTTTTACGTTAAGTTGACACCTAGGGGCATTGCCATGCCCCTACCAACGTATTTGTATCATTATTAAAGTGAATGGCTCTTTAACACTACTCCCCCACTCTCCAGGCATTTGACTAAGCAGATAATTATGTATTGAAATGTGCTTAATAAGTTTTAGAAAGCAGCAAATATATGATTATTAGCTGTCTATTGAATGAGTTATCAAAGTTTTGATATATTAGCTACTTTCTTGTAAGAGTATGGCAGTCTTTTCTAGTGATATAATTATTTATTCCAAGCGCTATCGATATTACAAGTTTGATAATTTTATCAATTAATTAATTTAACAAAATTTTTTCGGGGGTAGGGTAGGATGGTCAAAATAGCCACACGCAAATATTTAGGCAAACAAAATGTCTATGACATTGGGGTTCAGTGTAACCATAACTTTGCGATTAAAAACGGTTTAATAGCTGCCAATTGTTTCAATAAATCTCATTCGACTGCCTATGGTTATGTAACTTATCAAACAGCATATTTAAAAGCTAATTACCCGCTAGAATATATGGCGGCACTGTTGACGGCAAACAGTGGCGATACAGATAAGGTACAGAGATATATTACTAACTGTAGTAATATGGGTATTTCGATAGATCCGCCAGATATTAATCGTTCTGGTGTTGATTTTACGCCGACGGCAGGAAAGATTCTGTTTGGATTTTCGGCGGTGCGTAACGTCGGACAGAGTGCGATCGCTTGTATTTTGTCAGCAAGAAATGACACAGAAGAGTTTAAATCCCTCGCTGACTTTTGCGATCGCGTCGATTTACGTGCTGTTAATCGCCGGACTATGGAATCGCTAATTTACTGTGGAGCCTTTGACAAAATTGAACCAAACCGTCAACAGTTAATTAACGACTTAGAATTAGTCTATGATTGGGCACAATCTCGCGCTAAAGACAGAGCCAGCGGTCAAGGCAATCTCTTTGATTTATTAGGCGATGGATTTTCTTCGACTCAGAATAAAAGAGCAAATAACGCCCTTGAAACTGCTCCCAAAACTAAACCTGTAATGGATTTCCTCCCACAGCAAAAGTTGCAGAAGGAGAAAGAATTACTGGGCTTTTATGTATCAGATCATCCATTAAAATCCTTACGGCAAATAGCACCACTTTTGACACCAATTAACCTTTCGCAACTCGGAGAACAAAGGGAAGAAATAAGGCTTTGTGCAGTTGTCATGTTGAATAACGTGAAAAAAGTGGTCACTAAAAAAGGCGACCCGATGGCAATTTTGCAAATAGAAGACTTAACTACACAATCAGAAGCTGTAGTTTTTCCTAAAACCTATGAACGCATTAGTTCCCTACTCCAAGTTGATACCAGATTGATTATTTGGGGAAAAGTAGATCGACGCGACGAACAAACTCAATTTATCCTTGAAGATGCAGAACCAGTGGAAACAGTACAAATGGTGATGGTGGATTTAACTCCCCAGCAAGCGGGTAATATCGAAGAACTACATCGCTTGAAAACAATTTTGCAAGAACAGTCAGGAGACAAAGAAAGGGCAAAAATGCCAGTAATTGGAATTATCCAAACTGAAAATTCTCGTAAACTTGTTCGCTTGGGTTGGCAATTTTGTGTACAAGATTCTCGAATAACTGTTCAAGCTTTGCAAAATGCCAGTTTTCTTGCTCATATAAAATCGCTGACTAGTAGCTAACGCTAAAAGCGAAAAGTCCTTCAGTACCGAAAGCAGCTTCAAATCAGTTTTACTGAACTGTCAACAGTAAATTGCCTTAAGTATTAAGGATTGCAATCGTTTTTTTAGTTACTTATGCGGATGATAATTTCCTGTAGGGAGTGGTATCGTTTTATGCCATAGCCCTTAAGGCTGCGACCGGGGGAAGGAGTTAAAACTTGATGATTGTCAACGATTTACATAAATTTGTTTCATACTGTAAAATAATTCAACCCCAAACTCAGGAGGACATTCAAAAGTTTTTTGAAGGGGTGATCTTGTTTCCTTATGATAAGGAACTCTTGTTGCAAGCTTATTTATTTCTGAATATTAAAGACTTGTTTCCCTCGTGCGCTGAATTGTTGTTATTTGAAAAATCTCCAATTTCAGATTATACGGATTTAGGTAAATGCGATTTTGTTTTCCTGACCTTTAAAGGTAGTCTGTTTTTAGTTGAAACTAAGTTTATTGATACAGAAGCAACAGGAGCGACAGAAAGGAAAAGAAGAAATAAACACAGAAACAAGGTATTTGAGCAAGTTATTACTTTGAAAGGACGATTTAGTGAATATTGGAATATGAGACTGGATCAATTAGAGTGCGGGGTTTTTACAACAGATTCAGAACTTGCTTGGCGAGGAAATGGGGTGAATGTCACATCTAAATCAATATCTATCAATCATCTGGAAAAGTGGCGAAGAAGTTATCACAGCAGTAAAAATCTTTCATCTCATCTAGATGAATCAAAGTTTGAGGGGAAGGTTAATTTGAAAGGTTGAGCCTTCACCAAGTATACTTTTGACAGTTATTTGCCCCCCGTATCCTTGGACGATTTGTTGAGCGATCGCAAGTCCGAGTCCAAAGCCACCTGTTTGACGCGATCGCACAGTATCTACACGATAAAAACGATCAAAGATGTGTGGCAAATCAGTGGCGGGAATACCAATGCCGTTGTCTTTGACTTGAATTACCGCACTGTGAGACTGGGTAAAAAGACGTAACTTTACTTTACCATCTGCTGGCGTATATTTGAACGCATTACTCAGGAGATTAATCACGGCTTGTTTGAGCAAATTTGCATCTGCTTGTAAAATGACCGATTGCTCTGGAATTTGAGCGGTGAAACTGAGATTTTGGGCGGGGGCTTGAGTTGCAAATTCATGAGCAAGCGATCGCACCAGTTCGTTTAAATCAACAGATTTTGATGTAGTTTCAGCCAGCGATCCGTCATGGCGCGAAAGAAAGAGCAGATTATTAATTAGGGTACTCATAGACTTGGCAGTTTCGGCAATCTTTTGCAACCGAAATTTTTGCTCAAAGGGGTCTTCGGGTGGTATGAGGGCAACTTGGGCATTGCTCAATACCGTTGCTACGGGTGTGCGTAGTTCATGGGAAGCATCAGCTGTAAATCGTTGTAATTGCTGGTAAGCGCGGAGAGTTGGCCGCATTGCCAATCCGCCCAAAAACCAACCTGTAATCCCGATAATCCCAAAGGTTACGGGAACACCCAAAGTTAAAAATAAACGGGCTTGATTCAAGCTGCTGCGTAGAGAGTTCATTGGAACTGCGGTTTGGAAGTAGCCAATCAGCACCTTATCTTGCAAAACTGGAAGAGTGATTTGACGAACCCAAGTCTTGACAATTGGCAACTGATCTGAGTCAAGAGACGCTTGCACTGTTTGAAATCCAAGTTCTGCGGTTAATTGTTTGACACCCGATGAACCGACAAATTGTAGAAGTTGTTTATTCGCGTCATACCACCGGGCGTACACCAGTCCGCCATTCAATGACACGCCGTTTTCTAAAGGAGTCTGGCCGCGCTGACTTTGATAAAACGAGTAATGGGTTTTTCCGGCAAAGGCTTTACTTTGAAGAAACAGTTCATCATCAAAAAACCGCAACTGCTCTTCCACATTAAGACAGTAGCCCAATCCTGCAAAAGCAAACAGAATTCCGCCCATCGACAGGGCAAACCAGTGAGCAAGATTACGGCGACTGTGATTAAACATTTAAGGGCATTGGGCATTGGTTATTCTCCCTGCCTCCTGCCTTCTTGACTTTACTCATAGGAATTTGGCGGATTTAACCGATAACCCATCCGATGCACCGTTTCTATCCAATCTTTGGCATCAAGGTTTTGCAGACGTTGGCGCAGGCGGCGGACTAATGTCGTAATGGCGTTACTTTCCGGTTCGTCTCCCCAACTCCAAAGGGCTTGCTCAATCTGGTTATGAGATAAGACTTGGCGGGGATGACGCATCAAATATTCCATTAATTGAAATTCTCGGCTGGAAAGTTGAGTGGTTACTGAACCACGTTCGATTGTCAAGTTGGATAAATGAAGTTGTAAATCACCCAAACTGAGTATATCTCCTTGCCACATTGGCGATCGCCTTCCCAATGCCCGTACCCGTGCTAATAACTCCAGCACATCCACGGGCTTGACTAGATAATCATCGGCTCCAGCATCCAAGCCTGTTATTTTATCTAAAACTGTGTCTTTCGCCGTCAGCATCAGCACAGGAGCCAATTTACCTGCCCGTCTATATACTTTACAGAGTTCTACCCCACTTACTTTGGGCAACATCCAATCTAGAATCAGCAAGTCATAGTCTTTACGAAAGGCAAACCATTCCGCCGTTTCTCCATCTGCGATCGCATCTACTGTATGTCCCACTTTTAATAATGCTGTCCGCAGTGGCTCTAACTGTGATGGGTCATCTTCCACGAGTAAGATCAACATCCCATTTACTCTGTTAACTGTGATTTTTGCTCTCCAGTTCTTAGATTAAGCTAAAAGGGTCACATACAGTTTGACAATAATCTATAGCACTGCACAGTATAAGTAAACCACCCATTCCAAATTAATGAAACGTTTGCGGTATAGAAATTACGAATCACGTAGCGCTTTGTGCTTTCCCAACAGGATTACTCATTCCGCAAATATGCGCCAACTTCAATTGTTTCAGGTGTTGCGATCGCTAGGCTTTGTGTTTTGGCTATCCTTGCCATTGATCGGGCTAATTTTTTGGCTGGGGAGCGGCTTTGTGGAAGATCAGATTCTAAATCGCTCCTACTACAACAAAAAATATCTGCTAGCTGATACACGATTAGCACGGCAGATGATGAAAAGGATAGTGGCAATTGAGGTGGAAATTCGACAAGAAGATGGGGTTTCGCTAGTAAATGTAAGAACGAATCACTCAGTTCTCAAAGCGATCGCTTTTGAATTTCCAATAACAGAGCGAAGCCAACTTGAAACCGCCCTCAGTCAGGAGTTAGGCTTACCACGCTATCAGGTTAAGGAACTAATCCGCTATTAAGCGGTAGGGAACGGGGCAGGACAGTAGGGTGATGAAATAATGGGAATAAATCTCTATAGTTGAGTGCGTTTTAAGCGGCATTTTTGACAGCAACAGCCGCCGCAACAACTTGGGGAAGTAATAGATACTTAAACAGTAGTGTTTTCACTGAAATAATGCCCATTCCTACTTGAAATTGAAATAATCTACCGCCGCATTTTCAGATAATTCCATAGATATGTGGTTTGATTGCGAGGTCTATTCAAATTAGCTGAGTGTAAAACTTTTTGATAAACTTGGCAAGCTGAATCATCATTTAAAATCCTGTCATGAATGATTTTTGTCCATTCAGGTGTATTGATCATTAATTGGAGTACAACTTTAATAAAAGCCGCAATTTGTTCTTCTATATCAAAAGATTCGAGAAAATGAATTAAGCTGAACATAGATTGTTTTGATTCATGGGTTTCAACCTACGTATTGCTTCAGCAGCTTTACTTAAAAATGTTATAATCAATATAAAACTTCAAAGATAAAAATATTATGAATTTAGCTATAAAAACTAACTCTACGACACCTGCACCAAAGTTAACTTATGATGTACTAATTGAAAATCAGCAAGATGGCACCATAAAAGCAATATTGTTAGGTTTACCAGACTGTCAAGGTTTGGGAAATACGGAAACTGAAGCAATAGAAAAACTCAGTCAAAGTTTGCAAACTCGGTTAAAAACAGCCAAGATTGTGACTTTAGAAATTGAAGCGCCCAAAGTAGAAAATCCTTGGTTGAAAATAGCTGGTAAATATAAAGATGATCCACAGTTTGATGAGATGCTGGAATATATAGAAGAATATCGACGTGAATTGGATGCAGACAATGAAGCGAGGTAAATTCAGAGGTGAATGATTTAAGGATACTAGATACAGATCACCTCTCATTGATGCAAAGAGGTAATCCATTTATTATCGAACGATTAAATACATTTAATACTCAAGATATTGCCATAACTATAGTTACAGCTACTGAACAACTACGGGGGCGAATGAATATTATTAACAGGGCTGATTCATTAGATGAATTAGTCTTTGCTTATGCCAGATTAAAAGATACATTAGAAGACTTAAATACTCTCAATGTGCTGCCATTTAGTCATGATGCTGGCAAAATTTGCGCTGAATTAGTTAAGCAAAAAATCCGCGTTGGGACTCAAGATTTACGTATTGCGGCAATTACGCTGTCACTGAATGGTATTTTGGTTACTCGCAACTGGAAAGATTTTGAAAAAGTGCCTAATTTGCGTTTAGAAGATTGGACTATATCTTAATTTTTGTCAAGGTTAATTTAACCTAATTTGTTTATAGTTAAAAACTTCAGAGTAATATTCTTAGCTTGCCAGTATTCTTTGGCTGAATTTAAAATATCCAATGCTATTTGGTACTGTGTCGGTTCAGCTTGAGCAAAGATATCAGTATGGTCATACAATATGACGTATTTTTCAGCCGGACACCATGTTAAATCGGTAATACACTCATCAAAAGCATCCCAGTTAGCACCAAAGTATGTAGGAAATTCCATCGCTTCAGCAGCTTGTTTTAAAAATGTTTCTTTGCTATTGATTTTTTGACCATCAAGATAAAAAACTTTAGTTCCTGCTTCACAGATATTTTGTTCTGGAGGTTGAAAACTATTCCTATACAAAACTATTTGTGGATTGTTATCACGAAAAGATGCAGGAAGTTTATCTAGAATTGCGTTAACCATTTCTGAAGCTGTATTGCAAGCCCAGAAAGCAGCTTTAGCATTGCTAACTTTCAAAATTATTGATGCCACTGGTGTGTCTGTAAATATCTTTTTGCTGCGAAGATTTTCAATTAGCTTTCTTCCAAAATATTGGATTTCACCATTATCTCTTTCTTCAATAATATCTTCGGGTTTAAGATGAACTAATCTATCACGTAAATTGAATAGATCGGCAAAATCCTGATAAAGTTTATCTCCTTGAGCAAAAGGACTTTCTAAGGCTTCACTAGCCCGCCTAAACTTATTTTGTGTGTTTTTCTTATTAGAGGTAGACTCATCAATGGCATCAATCAATTTATCTAAAAAAGCTTCAGTTGCTCCAGTTCGCTTTTCACATTTAGCAAGCGCTGGAATTTCATTAATAAAAGCCTCCAATGCTAGTGCGGAAAAAATTATAGATACTAAAGCATCATTTTTTGTGTGAATGTCAAACCCTTTGCTTGCTTTCAAATATCCATGCTTCGCAATTTGATAGAACCGATATGAATCTATAATAAATCCCTGGACTGGTTGCATATTCTTAGCTTGGATTTTACAAAATCTAGTATAGGTTAATACCTCTATCAATTATTGGACTGTTTCACTTAATAAATATTATTTTTTTGTATTTAGATGCTACGCTTTACTGACTAAAAATGATACATAAAACTAAAACAAAAATAAACACCGAAGAAATAAACAAAGCGAAAGCATCTACTCCAAAACAAATCCATATAAATAACCCAATCATAGCAATACAAATAATCAAACCTTTGTTATTAGAGTTTGAATTAGTTGTAGTGATAGATGATTCAGATTTAACCTGCCAAAGTTTAATGGTCTTGTCCCCACTGCCACTAGCCAAGGTTTGACCATCGAGACTAAAGGCTACAGATTTAACCCAGTCAGTATGATCGCTAAGGGTTTGCAATAGATTTCCCTTCCTCACATCCCACAGTTTGATAGTGTTGTCACTACTGCCACTAGCCAAGGTTTGACCATTGGAACTGAAGGCTACAGAAAAAACCGCGCAAGAATGACCAGTGAGGGTTTGCAATAAGTTTCCTTTCCTCACATCCCACAGTTTGATAGTGTTGTCGCTACTACCACTAGCTAAGGTTTGACCATCGAGACTAAAGGCTAGACAAGGAACCCAGCTAGAATGGCCCGTGAGGGTTTGCATTAGGTTTCCCTTATTTACGTCCCACATTTTGATAGTGTTGTCCCAACTGCCACTAGCCAAGGTTTGACCATCGGGACTGAAGGCTACAGAATGAACCGAGTAAGAATGGCCCGTGAGGGTTTGCAATAGATTTCCCTTCCTCACATCCCACAGTTTGATAGTGTTGTCACTACTGCCACTAGCTAAGGTTTGACCATTGGAACTGAAGGCTACAGAAAAAACCCCGGAAGAATGACCAGTGAGGGTTTGCAGTAGGTTTCCTATTACGTGATGATTAATAACTCGCGGTTGTGGTGTTGATTTCACAACAGCAGATGCTTTTGCTTTAACAACACTAGGAAATATATCAATACCAAGTTTTGTAGAGCGATCGCACCAATAACACTTACCATAAGTTTGGCTGTAGTAGTGGCTGTCTACCTTTCCACAGATAGTTAACTCATTAACAGCAAGTCTGAGCGCCTTTACCCAATCCCCAGCAGTTGGGCGCAAGTTAGAATTTTTATAACCATCGTTAAAGCATTTGAAAAAACATCGCTGAACCTCTGGGTGAATAATCTCAAGAGGAAGTGTCCTTTCTACAGGTTGAATCAAACGGTTTGGTGCATACAGCCATAAACCCTGACGGATAAGTTCATTAGTTTCTGGAGTTTCCCCCGCACCTATCCACTTTCCGGCAAAAGGACTTTGACCACCAAATAACAACTGATAGATAATGACTGCTAACCGGAAGCGATCGTGTACTTCCGTTTGATCAATGCTATCAAAATCTTTGCCAATCAGTTCCGGTGGTGTAAAGCCATCTGAACCAACTGAACAACGATAAATCTTGCCATTTACCGGATTCCGAACTTGAAAGGAATCAGTATCAATAATTGAAGGTAAGGCGCGATCGTTTACAAGAATATTTTGCGGCTTGATGTCACCCAAAACATAGCCAGAAATGTGAATTGCTTCAATAATTGAGGCGATATTTAGCGCCGTTGTGTGGAGAAAACGCCAATCAACCTCAAGTTTCAAATCCTTACGACGCTTGGGGTTGTATATATCAATAAGTTCTTTTCCTTCCTTAATTTCCGGCATCAAAAAGCCCACACAATTACCCTGAGCATCTTTTAGTACCGACTTAGGCCAAGCAAAAGAAATATGATTGAGATGAGAGTTTGGCTCTTTGGGTCGGTGCGCTATCATCACCGCCAACTTTTGCACACGTTCAAGAGTTTGGTCGTGGTAAATTTTCGCTAAGTAACCATTGCGATTTGTTTGCCAAACCTTCGCTTCACCACTAATTTTAGGTTTACCCAGCAGAGTAATCGCTTGACCCGTACTGGCACAGGTGAAAACTATCATCGAATTTTACTCTCTATCAAATAAGCACAAAAGTAAAGTTTTATCATCGTCAGTGCGAGAATTTAGCCGTTCAGAGTTGAGGAATTCTATCAGATATTTATCTTCCTCCTCTTGATTAAATTGCTCGTGCAAGTATTCCTCCAAAGGTTTAAAGAAAGGTGAAAAGGGTTCCCAGTCGCTCAAGCGAATTGCTACTTTTTCTACTCCATCAGTGGAAGCACAAATAAACTCTTGTTTTTCGGAAATAACCTTTACCTGCATTTCTTTTACTGCATTTGCTGAAGTAATAAAAGTCGTTTCATTAGCAAACTCACCTTTATCTGGCTGAAACAACAGTTGATACAGCACTTCCGGCAGCTATGAGGTACATCCTCATAGCTGAAAGTGATGATAGGAGAGAGGCAGGGATAAAAACTGTATTGCATAATAGCCGGAAGTGCTGTATTCTGAGTCTTGGAAACGCCTTACAATAAATCCATCCCCGATTTGCATAGCTGCAACCCAGTCAGGAGTTGCCACGAAAACCAACAATGTACAAGCTAAATCATTGACAGAATAATTTTCTTTGTCTGCTTGCTTATGTAACTTTGCAATAGCTATTTTCACAATTTTAGCAAACAGTTGATGAGCTTCTTCTTTGCATAGTGGTTGAGAAAAACCTTGCTCTAATTCTTCTTCCTTCTGAGGATATTCATTAATATCAGAAAAGCATTTGAGTACCGTTTCAACCGCCAACTTAGCACCAATATCCGAATATTTAGCACTACCAGCACCATCAGCAACCGCACCTACAATAATCACATCATTAAAGATGAGATAACGCCCATAATCTTGACAAGGTATTTTCTTGTCTTGATGACTTGTTCCAATCGCAGAACGCGCAACAGCTTTCCAATTCACAAAACTTTCTCCTAAGTGCTAATTTGACCCCATCCCATAGCCGGTAAAGCTACAGCTTGCCCTACTTTGCCACTAGAAACCCGTTTCACCGAAGCAGATAGCCAGACAAACAACTCACGAAAATCTAAGCCATTTAGGGTAACTGGTGGACGTTCAGGAGGAGAAATTTGTTTGAGGATATTCATATCAGCACCCTTTACACCAACCGCAAAAAATGACAGTCGGCTTTGTGCTTCTGCTTCTCTCAATCTTTGCGCGGCTGAATCCCAGGAGTCAGTTGGCGCTCCGTCTGTAATCAAAAACACCCAAGGGCGATAATAGAGAATACCGTTGTTTTGATAAGTCTTTTTCCGGTTTTCTAGAAAATCCAAAGCATACTCAATCGCTGCACCCATTGGGGTTAAACCATCTACTTCCAATATAGGCGGTGTAAATTGGTCAATCGTCACAAAGTCTTGCATCAGTTTAACTATGGGGCCAAATGTAATCATGGCCACTTCCACACTCAGCGATGCTTGGGAATCTTTTTGTACATCTTCTTTGAAAGCAGCAAGTCCTCGATTTAACTCTTGGATAGGCTGACCTGACATAGAGCCAGAAGTATCGAGTAAGAGAATTACAGGGCAACGATTTTCTGGATTTTCAACGAATTCTGGCAATCCTACAGCCATTCGGCACTCCTAATTAAGTAAAATTTTATACATAAAATATAATTCAACCATATTACTTAATAGATACTTAAACAGTAGTGTTTTCACTGAAATAATGCTCATGCCTACTTTAAATTGAAATAATCCACCGCCGCATTTTCAGATAATTCCATAGATGTGTGGTTTAATGCGATGTCTACGACGGGCTGCGCCTACGCAATTATTTGTCTACCTGAAGTGTCCAGCATTCGGTAAACTCAAAAATACTGCGTTATTCCTCATCATGTACCAGGACATTGTTTTATGGAAGGAATAAATTACTCTCAAATCATTCAAGATATTTTAAGCAACCATTCTGCTAATGACGTGGCTAATGGCACAGAAATTCAATTGTTGTTTGATGCAGAACGCCATCATTATCAAGTCTTAAATATTGGCTGGAAAGAACAACGGAGAATTTATGGAGTGATCATTCATGTTGATATCAAAGACAAAAAAATTTGGATACAAAGAGATGGTACAGAAATTGGCGTCGCTAACGAATTAATCGCTGCTGGGGTATCGAAAGAAGATATTGTATTAGGATTTCACGCTCATTATAAACGCGAATTTACTGACTTTGCTGTTGGATAAATAGCAGTAATTAAGCAATAGTAATCTTTGCCCTAATCATCCACTATCAGGTAAACTCAGAAATACTGCGTTATTCCTGATCATGTCCGATTCCCAAGCTGTTAGTGCTGCTGTTGCCAAACTCTACAATACCTACCCCTTTCCGCCAGAAGCCCTGTTAGATGAACCACCTCCAGGCTTTAACTGGCGCTGGAATTGGCTAGCTGCTCATAACTTCTGCACAGGTCAAAAACCTCAAAGGCAAGATATTCGGATTTTAGATGCAGGTTGCGGTACTGGCGTAAGTACAGAGTACTTAGTTCACCTCAATCCTCAAGCTTATGTTGTGGGAATTGACCTCAGTACTGGTGCTTTGGCTGTAGCAAAAGAGCGTTGTCAGCGTTCTGGCGCTACCCGCGTGGAATTTCATCACCTCAGCTTGTTTGACGTGGAACAATTACCGGGTGAGTTTGATTTAATTAACTGTGTTGGCGTTTTGCATCATACCGCTGATCCAATTCGCGGTATTAAAGCCTTGGCGAAAAAGTTAGCTCCAGGCGGCTTGATGCACATTTTTGTCTATGGTGAGTTGGGACGCTGGGAAATTCAACTCATGCAAAAAGCGATCGCACTTCTTCAAGGTGACAAAAAAGGCGACTACCGCAATGGTGTCAAAATTGGGCGACAAATATTCGCCTCTTTACCAGAAAATAACCGAATTGTCAAATATGATAAACAACGTTGGTCACTAGAAAACAAAAAGGATGAATGCTTTGCTGATATGTACGTTCATCCGCAGGAAATTGACTACAACATTGAGACGCTATTTGAATTAATTGATGCTTCGGGATTGGAGTTTATTGGTTTCTCGAATCCGAGTTTCTGGGATTTGGAGAGACTTTTAGGTAAAGCACCAGAGTTAGTAGAGCGATCGCCAGAATTAAGCGATGCCTGCGGCGGGCTAAACCAACGCCAGCTTTACCGCCTGATAGAATTATTAGATCCAGAAGTAACTCATTACGAGTTTTTCCTCGGTCGTCCTCCCCTCATCAAAGCCGATTGGTCAGACGACAACGACCTACTGGCATCAATTCCCGAACTGAATCCTTGTATTGAAGGATTTCCCAGTCAATGTTTCTTTAATTACGATTACCAGATTGTTAATTTATCTGTAGCAGAACTTGAATTTATGCAAAAATGTGATGCTAATTCCACAGTTGCAGAGATTTTAGCAGATGTACAACTGGGATTAGATGGGGTAAGAATGCTCCTCCAACAGCAGCTAATTTTATTGACACTTGGTTAAGTGTATTGTAATTTATACTTCGGTGATGAGCGATCGCCCATCACCACCTTTAGCAAATTAATGTAAATTAGGAAAGTACCCAAGAAATCGGGTATTGTACATCTTGGCGTTGCTGAATCAGGGTATGAAATTCCAAAATTTAAGTTTATTCAAGTCTTAATTCTTTGCGCCTTTGCGTGAGGCTAAATTCATACCTAACTTAATTCAAAAACCCAGATCCGATATAACGACTTTGGAAGACAATTATTTACTCAATAAAGCTGAAATTGGAAGAAATTTGGAATTTTCAAGCAGCGATTATTGATTACTCACCCCTTCACGCCCTGACATCATCAGCCGCTCTCTCGCTTCTGGTGGCGCGGTTTTACTGACTGTCTAACGTTGACAAGAAGTTAATTGTTTTTTCCTAAAGTATTGTTACCGCATCGTGATATGATTCATCTGATTGAATGTGCGGTCATCATAATTTAAGTGTACTGGTTTCAAGTCTCGTGAGCTTGTCAGACGAATCAATTGCGCCCACTCCGACAACGCAACAAGATCCTACAACTGGTTCTGAAAATACAGAATCAGGTAAATCCATGCAAGAGTACTATGAACTCTTCCAGAGGTTATTGTTAATCACGCTTGTCTTGACGGGGGTTATTTTTATCTCTGTGTGGATTTCTTATTCCTTAAACATTGCTCTTAATTATTTAATTGGAGCGTGTACAGGTGTGGTTTACTTAAAAATGCTGGCTAAAGATGTTGAGCAACTTGGTAGTGAGAAAACCCGGATGAGCAAAACTCGTTTTGCTCTATTTATTGGGTTGATTGTTTTGTCAACTCAATTGCACGAGCTAAAGGTTCTGCCCATATTTTTGGGATTTCTAACTTACAAAGCCACACTCCTCGTCTATACGGTGCAAATTGCGTTCCTTTCTGATTCTTAACCAAGTCAGGCTCACAAAGACAACACTCCCATCCTCGCTAGTTGGGGAAAATGCTTGAAGAATGCAAATGCTTAGTGTCTTAAACGCCTTTAATTCTTTTCCCCTCGCCGCATTAGAAGTAGGTCATCATTTCTACTGGCAATTGGGCAATCTTAAAATTCATGGGCAAGTTTTTCTCACCTCATGGTTTGTGATTAGCATTTTAGTAGTGGCTTCAATAGCTGCTACTCGCAACATCCAAAGAATCCCTAAGGGTATCCAAAATTTGATGGAATACGCCCTAGAATTTATCCGGGATTTGGCAAAAAACCAACTTGGTGAGAAAGAGTACCGCCCTTGGGTGCCATTTATTGGCACATTGTTTCTGTTTATTTTTGTGTCGAACTGGTCGGGGGCTTTAATTCCCTGGAAGCTCATCAAGCTACCTGCGGGTGAATTGGCGGCTCCCACCAATGACATTAATACGACTGTTGCATTGGCACTGCTGACCTCTTTAGCGTATTTTTACGCGGGTTTTAGCAAACGGGGTTTGGGCTACTTTAAGAAATATATAGAGCCAACACCCATTTTGTTGCCGATCGCAATTCTCGAAGATTTCACCAAGCCCCTCTCTCTAAGCTTCCGGCTATTTGGCAATATATTAGCGGATGAATTAGTAGTAGCGGTGCTGGTTCTGCTAGTTCCTCTATTTGTACCACTACCCGTGATGGCTTTGGGTTTATTTACCAGTGCAATTCAAGCCCTGGTTTTTGCTACCCTAGCCGGGGCATACATTCATGAGGCACTAGAGGGACATGGCGAAGAAGAGCATGAGGAGCATTAAGCTTCTCAGTTGATAGCACAGTTCCAGCGAGCGGTATAAGCTCAAAACGTCGCAACAGCGATTGGTAAGAACTCGGTGCAGTGTGAAAAACACGTTTCTAGTTGTTAATGTACATTTGTTAGTTCTGTAATTAAACCAAGGAAAATCAAAATGGATCCATTAGTGCAGGCTGCTTCAGTTCTTTCTGCTGCTTTAGCAATTGGTCTAGCTTCAATTGGGCCTGGTATTGGTCAAGGTAATGCTGCTGGACAAGCAGTAGAAGGTATTGCCCGTCAACCAGAAGCAGAAGGAAAAATTCGCGGTACTCTGCTATTAACCTTGGCTTTCATGGAATCTCTGACTATTTATGGTCTAGTTATTGCCTTGGTACTGCTGTTTGCTAACCCCTTCGCAGGATAAGACCTAAAAGTTTTTGTGAGTGTGGAGACGTGAACCATCACGCCTCTGCAATCTAAATATTTTGGGCATTAAGTTGTTGTAATGTAGTTGACCTTTGTTGGCTATGGGTCTCTAAAATATCAAAGGTTGGATGATGTTGCTAGCCATGAAAACTGCTACTCCAGCCAAAGAGGAGAGAAATGTTTGATTTCGATGCTACCTTGCCCTTCATGGCATTGCAATTCCTGCTATTAGCAGCTTTGTTGAATGTAATTTTCTACAAGCCACTGACCAAGGCACTAGACGATCGCGATAATTATATCCGAACTAATACCCTTGATGCGCGGGAACGCTTGGCGAAAGCTGAACGTTTAGCTACTGAATATGAGCAGCAACTTACAGACGCTCGCAGACAATCGCAAGCGACTGTAGAAGCAGCTCAACTAGAAGCTAAGAAAATTACTGCCGAAAAAATCGCTGAGGCTCAAAAAGAAGCTCAGTCTCAACGAGAACAAGCTGCTGTTGAAATAGAGCAACAAAAGCAGGAAGCTATGCGTACTTTAGAGCAACGAGTTGATGCTCTAAGCAGACAGATTCTAGAAAAACTATTGGGGCCAGTTCCAGTTAGATAAACTAACAAGACTGGTTCTCTTGAAAGCATAGGCGCAACTGGGCGCTAGTCCCAGAGCGCTTAATTAAGTGTAAAAAAGGCACTTTCTCCCTTTGAGGAAAGATACTTGATTTCCCTTTGGGGAAAGATACCTTAATTTCCCAGAAGGGAAAATACAACGTATTAGCAAGCGAGCAGCGCACTTGTAAATGGGTATCATGGGGACATTTTTATTACTTGCCGCAGAAGCGAACGCTGTTCATTCTGAAATGGCAGAAGGTGGTTTCGGTCTAAACCTAGACATATTTGAAACCAATATCGTCAATTTAGCGATTCTAGTTGGTACATTATTCTACTTCGGACGTAAAGTTTTAAGCAAGATCCTGAACGAGCGACAAGCTAATATTGCTACCGCAATTCAGGAAGCAGAAGGGCGCTTAAAAGAGGCACAGGTTGCCCTATCCCAAGCGCAAAAGCAGTTGACCCAATCTCAGGCAGAAGCACAACGCATCCGCCAATCTGCTGAAGAAAACGCTATCAAAGCTAAAGAAGCTTTGTTGACGAAAGCAGTGCAAGACGTAGAACGCTTGAGACAAACCGCAGCAGCCGATTTAAACACCGAAACAGAGCGAGCGATCGCTCAACTGCGGCAACGAGTTGCTACACTGGCATTGCAAAAAGTCGAATCGCAACTCAAAAGCGGAATTGCCGACGATGCTCAACAAAGTTTAATTGACCGCAGCATCGCACAACTCGGAGGCAATGTATGACAAGTCAAGTAGCGACAGTCGAAGTAGCCCAGCCTTATGCACAGGCACTTTTGTCAATAGCGCAATCGAAAAATTTGACAGAACATTTCGGGGAAGAGGCGCGTACTTTCTTAAGCCTGTTGAGAGCAGACAAACAGCTACAAAACTTCTTTGGCAATCCGTTTATTCAGTCTGAGAGCAAAAAGGCTCTGATCAACCAAGTACTCGGTGAAGGCGCTAATCCCTACTTACGCAATTTTTTGCTAATACTGGTAGATAAACGGCGCATTGCATTCTTGGAACCAATTCTTCAACAATATCTGGCGCTGTTGCGGCAGCTGAATCAAACCGTATTAGCGGAAGTAACTTCAGCCGTTCCCCTCACAGAAGCTCAACAGCAGGCAATCATCCAAAAGGTAATTGCCATCACTAATGCTCGCCAGGTAGAACTAGAAACCAAGGTAGACAACGAGTTAATTGGTGGTGTGATCATTAAAGTAGGCTCGCAGGTAATTGACGCTAGTTTACGAGGTCAGTTACGCCGCCTTTCATTGCGCTTAACCAGTGGTTAATAGGAGAGACGCGATTAATCGCGTCTGTACTGGAGTTAGGAGTTAAGTAAACAGTAATTTATTTTGACTTTTAACTTCTAATTTTTGCATTTTTAACTCATCACTCAGCACTCATTACGGGCTAAACGCCCCGCTAACGCTAACAGCACTCAAAAAATAGACACATGAGCATATCAATTAGACCTGACGAAATCAGCAGCATTATCCAACAACAAATCGAGCAATACGACCAAGAAGTCAAAGTTGCTAACGTTGGTACTGTTCTACAAGTTGGTGACGGTATTGCCCGGATCTATGGTCTAGAAAAGGCTATGGCTGGGGAACTCTTAGAATTTGAAGATGGCACAATTGGCATCGCCCAGAACTTAGAAGAAGACAACGTGGGCGCGGTGCTGATGGGTGAAGGGCTGGAAATTCAAGAAGGTAGTTCTGTAACCGCCACTGGTAAAATTGCCCAAGTACCCGTAGGAGAAGCCTTAATTGGACGAGTTGTAAACGCTTTGGGTCTTCCCATTGATGGCAAGGGAGACATCAAGAGCACAGAAAGCCGTTTGATTGAATCTCCAGCACCCGGTATTATTGCTCGTCGATCTGTACACGAACCGATGCAAACGGGGATTACAGCGATTGACTCAATGATTCCCATCGGTCGTGGTCAACGGGAATTGATTATTGGCGATCGCCAAACCGGTAAAACTGCGATCGCAATTGACACCATCATCAACCAAAAATCAGAAGATGTAGTTTGTGTCTACGTTGCCATCGGTCAAAAAGCTTCCACAGTTGCTAACGTGGTACAGACATTGCAAGAAAAAGGCGCGATGGATTACACCGTCGTCGTCTTTGCTAGCGCCAGTGAACCAGCAACCCTACAATACCTAGCTCCCTACACAGGCGCAAGTATTGCTGAGTACTTTATGTACAAGGGCAAAGCTACCCTGGTAATTTATGATGACCTCTCCAAGCAAGCCCAAGCTTATCGGCAGATGTCCCTGTTGCTACGTCGCCCACCCGGACGCGAAGCGTACCCTGGAGATGTATTCTACATTCACTCCCGCTTGTTAGAAAGAGCCGCAAAGCTGAGTGACGAATTAGGTAAAGGCAGTATGACCGCCCTACCAATTATCGAAACCCAAGCTGGTGACGTTTCGGCATACATCCCCACAAACGTAATTTCCATTACCGATGGTCAGATATTCTTGTCTTCTGACTTGTTTAACGCTGGTATCCGTCCCGCTGTAAACCCTGGTATTTCTGTATCTCGTGTGGGTTCTGCGGCTCAAACCAAGGCAATGAAAAAAGTTGCCGGTAAGATTAAATTGGAACTAGCCCAATTTGACGACCTGCAAGCCTTCGCTCAATTTGCTTCCGACTTGGATAAAGCCACTCAAGACCAGTTGGCACGGGGTCAACGGTTGCGCGAACTCCTCAAGCAGCCCCAAAATTCGCCACTCTCGGTATATGAGCAAGTGGCAATTTTGTATGCGGGGATTAATGGTTATTTAGATGATGTACCTGTAAATCAAGTAACCACCTTTACCAAAGGTCTGCGGGAATACTTGAAGAGTGGTAAACCCCAGTATGCCCAAGCAGTACAAGCCTCCAAAGCATTAGGTGACACAGAAGAAGCTGCTTTGAAGGAAGCACTGACCGAATATAAGAAGACCTTCAAAGCTTCAGCGTAATTAGTCATTAGTCATTAGTCATTAGTCATTGGTAAATAACTAATGACTAATGACAAAGCGCAAAGTCTAAGCGCCGGCTTCCGGCGATCAGAACTTTGTAAGAGAGGACAAGTGACAAATGACTAAGGACTAAGGACAAGAATATGGCCAATTTAAAAGCAATACGCGATCGCATTCAGTCGGTCAAAAACACCAAGAAAATCACCGAAGCCATGCGCCTAGTTGCAGCAGCTAGAGTGCGTCGGGCGCAAGAACAAGTACTAGCGACTCGCCCCTTTGCCGATCGCTTGGCACAAGTATTGTATAGTTTACAAAGCCGTCTGCGCTTTGAAGATGCAGACCTACCACTACTGAAGAAACGCGAAGTTAAGTCAGTTGGGCTGTTAGTAATTTCAGGCGATCGCGGACTATGCGGCGGCTACAATAATAACGTTATCCGTCGTGCCGAAAACCGCGCCAAGGAAATCAAGGCAGAAGGTCTAGACTATCAATTTGTGATCGTCGGACGCAAAGCTACGCAGTACTTTCAACGCCGCAATCAGCCCATTGATGCCACCTACAGCGGCTTAGAGCAAATCCCCACCGCAGCGGAAGCCAATGAGATTGCCGATCAACTACTTTCCTTATTCCTTTCGGAAAAAGTAGACCGGATCGAATTAATCTATACCAGATTCCTTTCCTTGGTTAGCTCTCGTCCTGTAGTGCAAACCTTACTGCCCCTCGATCCGCAAGGTCTAGAAGCAGCCGATGACGAAATTTTCCGCTTAACAACCCGTGGCGGTAAATTTGAAGTCGAACGTGAGAAAGTGACTAAGCAAGCCCGCACGTTGGCTCCTGACATGATTTTCGAGCAGGACCCAGTGCAGATTCTTGATGCTCTGTTGCCCCTGTATCTGAGTAACCAGCTATTACGGGCGCTGCAAGAATCGGCGGCTAGTGAACTAGCAGCTCGGATGACAGCCATGAGTAATGCCAGTGAGAACGCTGGTGAATTGATTAATACCCTCACACGGTCTTACAACAAAGCTCGACAAGCTGCAATTACCCAAGAACTCCTTGAGGTTGTTGGTGGTGCTGAAGCACTAACTTAGAAATAGCTAATTGTTGGTTGTGATAAATAGCTAGTTACTAATTGTTTTTAAATTAGCAACTAGCTATTTTTAAGTATTTGGGAAATTTAAATTAGTTGACATTGACGGCAGATGGTTTAAGAGGTTGTTTGAAAAGTCGCAAAGTATGCTACGAACCCCTCTTCAAACCTCTCCCCTACAGGGCTACAGTGTACACACAAATCTTTTAAAGTTACTGCGTAACATAGGGTAAGTTAATTCTTGCAAGTCGATGCAACTAAGGTGCGAGTCAATGCAACTAAAACGCAGGTCAACGCAACTAAGGTGCAGGTCGATACAACTAAGATGCGAGTCGATACAACTAAGGTGCAGGTTAATGCAACCAAGATGTAGGTCGATGCAACCAAGATGTAGGTCGATGCAACTAAGGTGCAAGTCGATACAACTAAGATGCAGGTCAAAAGACTTGTGTGTACACCGTAGCCCACAGGGAGAGAGGCTCTGAAACCCTCATTTTTGCACAAACTTTCGTCCACCTCCGTAGACTAACAAAAAATCAAAAATTTCTAACCCACGGATTATGGGTTTTGCCTGTGTAGCCGAGCCAGTGCCTTGGGGAGCCAGCACTGTTTGCGTAGCATCTTCTTTAGGAAACTTAGGAAAAGACGGGCATCCAACGAGCCACTTTAGTTGCAACTGACTGACGACTAAAAGTAGCTAGGGATTGTAATGATAAATTAGACTTTTTAAGTATCCTTTAAGAATATATTAAGAAAACATTTACGGTATAATGTCCCCTAATGTTTTCAATTTTGAATTGCTGTTAAGAATTATATGTGATATCTTCAAAGCAGTTTTAAGAATTCAACCTTCCTGTTTGGTATCGTACCTCTAAGTCAGGGAGAAATCTATGTATCGATTCCAGATAAGTGCATCCACCCAAACAGGCGAATCCATCGGTATCGTCGGTTCTACTCCCGAATTGGGATTATGGGACATTAAAAGATGTGTCCACCTTCGGACAAATGCCGATCGCTATCCTTTATGGTCGACAGACACAGAAATCGACATTCAGCCATCTTTGGAGTCAGGCGATGTCTCACGACAACCCACTCCGTATCTACCCCAAAGAGTTGAATATAAATATATACGTCTCGATTCAAACGGTAATGCGCGATGGGAAGCTTTAGGTTCAAACCGTTGGGTGCCCAGCAATACTGACGAGTCCAGTACTATTGTTGTTGATGATGGCGCATTCGGTTATTTGCAGCCTTATCCATTTGGATACATTGAAGAGCCTGCTGTCAAGATGCCCTTGAAGGAAGATTCTAAAGGACTAAAAATTGTAGTTATCGGCAGTTCCGTCGCCTTTGGTCATAAAGCCTGGTTGTTGAAAGGTTGGGTCTGGCTGTTGGCACAGGATTTGCAGCAAAAATACGGGCATCAACTCATAAATATGTCGGAGGTGGGGGCGAATGTCAGCAGAACGATCGCCCGATTTGCCTCAATTGTCACCCCAGAACAACCGGATGTAGTTATTATTGCCCTGTCTCTAGGCAACGAAGGGTTAGCCCACTGTGCCCCTCACCAACGACGGACAGTACAGCGGCGGTTTGAAAGTGGCTTGCAGCGGCTTGTCAAAATGACGCGGGAAATAGGAGCTATTCCGATTTTGGGCGGAGTCTATCCCAATGGCAACTATGAGTCAGAACATCATTGGTTGCTAAAGGAGACACACAACCGGATGCTGAATTGGGGCGTGACTGTACTAGATTGGTTGGCAGCAGTGGATAATGGGCAGGGACGCTGGAAAGCGGGGATATGCTTCGACCCGGCTCACCCAAACACGGTCGGTCATCGCCTCATGTATGAAGCGATCAATCTGCATTTGTTCCAGATTGACAAAAACAAATTAGCACAAGAAAAACAACGTTTCCGACAGACGAATGAAGTCTCCATCTACCTTGATAATGGGGGCTTCCATGTCTTGGCTCAGATCGAAGAGAATCGTTTACGGATCATCAATCCATCACAATACAGTTACACGATCGCTCCCCATTGGCATGAACTACAAACTGCACTCCAAAGTAAGGCAGGATTAATACCAGGTATTTACATTGCGAAATCTATTAAGGAAGGGATGATCCCCTTCTTTGCCGTGCAAGAGGATGGTGCGATCGCCACTACAATAAATATTCCCCCTAATGCTGACCTAGAATATAGCGCTGCCTTCAATCTCTTTTCGCCGAACAACTCACAAGTTTTGTTCTATGACGGAGACTTGGGGATTTTACAAGCAGATGAACGCCACCTCTGGGTAATCAACGAATCAGACAACGAATACAATATACAGCCGATGTGGCAAGAGGTACGCAAGGCACTGAAAGCTGTGCCATTGGGTGTATATGAAGATCCGCTTCATCCAGATGCACCCTTTCGCACCATGATGATTGGTAACGACGGGTTAGAAAGCCGGGTAAAAGCACCACCCAAGTCAGCAGTGTTTTTCCAATACAAGTGCGAATTATCGGACATTAGCCGTATCGCTATTCTCCCCTTGGGCGATCGCTGTGCCGTCCGCATGATGCTATATAAAATGGAGTATGATGGCCCCGCCTTTCCATTTGATCTAACGCGCACCACCAATATTGCCGATGTTGCCGATGCGATCGAAAACGGTTTTGATGATATGTGGAACCCTGACTTTCTGCACTACAGTCAAGACGCAGGCAGAATCTATCATAGTAAGTGGTCGGGTCTGTCCTTTGCCCATGAAGTCGAGGAGACAGAAGACCCTCTTAATGATATGTCTCCCGTCCATGAACGGATGCGCGTTCGGTACACGGCACGCTCAGAAAGGTTTTGGTATGCACTGCGGCACTGCGACAAAGTGCTTTTCATCCGCACCGGAATTAGCGATCGCGCTGGTGTAATAGATTTGGTTAACAAGCTGCAAAAACAATGCCAGGGGAAACCATTTCATCTTTTGATCCTTTCTCCCCAAAGCGATGATGAGTTTTTAAACCTTCCCAATGTGTTGCATTACAATGTCGAGTTTAATCCCGATCTCATGTATGACGATTTGGGACACTGGATGTACTGCACAGAGGTGATGCGTCAAATTCTTAAATCCCTTGGTGTGTCGAGTAAAAACCTCTTCTGGTGTCCGCCGAATCCTCCGAAGGAGTGAGAAATTAGGGTAGGGGCGATGCCTGCGGTGGTCACTGCGTTGCCCTGAGCTTGCGTTGCCCTGAAGTCAAGCGATCGCCAGAGTGACACCACTCGCGTTTGTTGGGGAGTATGTAGACGCAAAGTAATTTGTTGCTAGATATCGCCGCGTAGGCAGAGCTACAACTTAGGCGATGTCTACGACGCGCTATTCGGCGTCGCACTATTGGTTTGTGAAGCTAAAATTGATCAGTAAACAAGTTCAGCAAGATAACAATACTTCATGCGGCGAGACTCGATATTTTACAAACTATTTCAACAATCTCCCACATTATTATTTGAATTATTAACCAATCCGCCGACAAATGCAAGCGCCTATCGATTTGACTCAGTAGCAGTCAAAGAACCCAAATTTGAAATAGACGGCGTATTCCTCCCACCAGAAAATGCAGGTGCAGGGGTAGTGTATTTCTGTGAAGTCCAATTCCAGAAGGATGAACAGCTTTACGAAAGAGTATTTGCTGAGTCATCACTATATTTTTACCGCAACCGCCAGAGATTTAGCGATTGGCAAGTAGTGATAATTTACCCATCTCGCAGTCTGGAACAAAGCCAGATTCATCCCCATCGCTCATTGCTTAATGGCAGACAAGTGCATCGAATATATTTAGATGAATTGGGAGATATTCGGACTTTACCTTTATGGGTAGCGCTGATGGTATTAACAACAGTCACAGAAGAACAAGCACCAGAACAAGCCAAGTATTTATTAACCAGAACTCAGCAAGAACTATCATCGCCCACAAGTAGCGCCATAATAGAGATGATTACGACGATTATGGTGTACAAGTTTGAGCAATTAAGTAGAACAGAGGTAGAGTCGATGCTCGGAATCACACTCAAGGAAACGCGAGTTTATCGGGAGATTAAAGAAGAAGGGCGCGAGGAAGGGCGCGAGGAAGGACGCGAGGAAGGACGTGAGGAAGGACGTGAGGAAGGACGTGAGGAAGCAACAGTTAATCTAGTTAACCGACTGCTAACAAAGCGATTTGGCGAACTGACTCCAGAAATGCGTTTTGCCATCACTGGTTTACCTTTACCTGTTCTGGAAGACTTGAGTGAAGCACTGTTAGATTTTACCAGTGTGGCTGATTTGCAGTCGTGGTTAGCAGAACGATAAGCCCACTCCTCTCTAGGTGCTGCTAAAATAGAAGCGATCGCTCGCTTGACTTTTAAGAGACTCACTACAATCATGCTTAACTGAACCGTATTGAGGTCTAATTGGGCGTTTACGATCGCTAGGCTCGAAATAGTTCAACCACTGTCGGCTTAATCACTTTCCCCATAGCGTTGCGCGGTAATTCTTCAAGCGTCAAAATTTGGGTTGGCACTTTATAGACAGCCAATCGCTCTTTTGCCCAACTCCTGAAAGATTCTAATGTTAAAGTTTGTGACCGTTGCAATACTAACGCCGCACAGACTCGCTCACCCCACTCTATATCTGCAATCCCAACTACTGCACATTCTTGAATATCTGGGTGCGATCGCAACACTTCTTCAATTTCCAAAGCTGAAACTTTATACCCTCCCGTTTTGATGATATCCACGCTCATCCTTCCCAGAATCCGGTAGTTACCGTTCTCAACTACGGCAGTATCTCCAGTACAAAACCAGCCATCTCGGAAAGCTTTGGCGGTTGCTTGGGGATTTTGCCAATATTCTAAAAACACTCCGGGGCTTTTGACTTGGATCTCTCCTGGTGTCCCTGCTGGGACTAACTCCCCATTCTCATTCACTAATCTCACTTCAACTTGAGGTAGTGGTCTTCCTACATATCCAGACAACCGTTCACCATGTAAAGGGTTTGATAGCGCCATGCCAATTTCCGTCATCCCATAGCGCTCCAACAGAAAATGTCCGCTGATGCTTTGCCACTTTTCTAAAACTTGAACTGGTAACGCTGCTGAACCAGAAACCATCAGGCGCATTTTAGCACAACCTGCTGACATACTCTTTTGGCGATCGCTAGAGGCGTTTTCCCAAGCTGCAATCAACTTCACATAAATCGTTGGTACTGCCATAAATAGGGTTAAGTCACCTTCACAAATTCGGTTCCAAACAATTTCGGCATCGAACTTGCTCAACAGATGGCACTGTGCGCCAGCCCATAAAGCGCAAGTCAATACGTTGACAATTCCATGAATATGATGTAGAGGCAGTATATGCAAAATGCGTTCGCGCAGCGTCTCCGCAGGAGAATCGCTAGATGTCCATTCCCAAGCGGTGATTAAGCTAGTTACTTGCGCTTGAATATTTTCATGGGTTGTAACCACACCCTTCGGTTTACCTGTTGTACCGCTGGTGTAAAGAATCAAAGCGCGTCTAGTGATGTCTACTTCTGGGAGTGGAGCAATATCAGATGGGAGCGTTTCTGAGGTGAGGATAAATCGCAGATTTTGTTCAGTTGCGAGCGATGCCTGCGGCGGTAAACTACGCAGTATAGCCTCAAAATTAGGATGGGCAACGATAATTGATGCTCCAGAATTTGTAATAACATACTCTAATTCTGGTCGCGGGTGGGAAATACACAGAGGTACAGCTATGCCACCAGCCCGCCAAATTCCCCATTGAGTAGCTACATATTCAAACCCAGGTGGGATCAGAAAAGCAACTCGCTGCTCCTGTAAATCTTCAGTATTCTGAAGAAGACTTGTCGCTATTTGACTAGAGGTGTGGAGCAAATCCCGATAGGTAAATGCTCCATCCGTTGTAGCAATCGCTATTTTATCGTTGTGTTTTTCAGCACGAGTAATCAATGGGAGATTCACGTTAATTTACCGATTGAGGGTTGATTTCAGTCTAGTTACTGAAAGCATATAGCAATCCCGGCAGTGGTAAATATGTAATGATACAAAAGCCTGAAATCTTTGTTGGTTAGTGGATAACCAAGCTCCTCCGGGGTGGTAACAGGGAACTCTTAACTCCTGAGATGGAAGCTACTTTTTGATGTTCAGCTACCAGGCGTTGCTTTTGAGTATACTCATTCAGTTTGACTTGAGCTTGAGCATAAACTAGAGTATCTTTGGGAATATTTTGGAGAAGTTTTACAGCACTATTAAAATCACCAATAAATGCTTTTTTATAGGCTTTCTGTAAAAAGTATGCTGCTCTGATCTGCCGCTTTCGACTGTATTCGGCCAACTTGTCTTGAATTAAAGCCCCGGCAGAACTCTCTTGAGGAATTTGACGCAGATAATTTAAGGCAGTAGAAAAGTCTCTTTCTCTAGCTCTTTCGTAAGCTTTTGTTAATAAATATTCTGTCTGTACTTCAATGTTGACGTATGCTTGCTGAACTAGTTTATTTGTTTTAGATTGCCAATATGAAATATCTGGAACTTTAGCAGCCGCATCAAGAACATCTGACCATCTGCTCTCATTAAAAGCTGTTTCAGCTATTTGGTATTCCTGTGCTGCTACTTGCCATTGCTGTTGCCATTCTCCCATTGTGGCTTGAGCTTCTGGATAGACATTGCTGTGAGAGGGAATTGATTTAACCAGTGCGATCGCTTCTTGTAAATCTCCCCTTTGATATTCTTCTGTTGCTTTATATAAAGTGTCTGTTTCTGAGTATGCTGGTGAAGTATTAATTAAAGAATATACACCAAATCCCATCAATAAAGAATTAGCCGCCAGTCCTACTTTCATTCCTGTTAATAACGGGGATAAATTCCCAAATGTAGGATTTTGAGAATTATTATCTTCAATCGCCGCTTTTATCGGAAATTGATCATCTGCTTCTAATATTTCTGGTGGCTGAGTTTCCCAGATTATTTGTTTGAGTACCCGCAGTACGTCACCCGCAGACTGAAAGCGATCTTGGCAATCATAGCGGATCATTTGACTGAGAACAGCAGCTAGATAATCGTTAACTGGCGTGTTTGGCGATCGCCAAAAAATTTCATTAGTATAAGGATCAACTTTTAATTGTAGTGGTTCTAACCCTGTTAAAGCCTGGATGGCAATCATACCCAAAGCATAAATATCACTATTGGGCTGTGTTTGACCAATAAATTGCTCTGGCGGTATATACCCCAATGAAGTAACGGGAATTCTATAAATTGGCAATTCCGCACATATCCCAAAATCGATAGATTGGATTGAGCCAAAGTCAATCAATACTAACTTGCGTAGGGCTTCGTCATTACGTCTGATTAAGTTTTCTGGTTTAATATCGCAATGGATAATGCCTTGAGAGTGAACAAATTCTAGAATACCTAAGACATCTATCAAGAATTCTACAACTTCGCTTTCACTCCACAGACACCCCCACTGTTGATTGATGGGCAATTCCGCAGTCAGCGTATGTCCTTCAATACACTCTTGCACTAAATAAAATCGCTCGTTTTCTTCAAAGCAGGCGATGAATTCTGGAATTTGGTGATGGCTTCCCAGCAGCTTGAGGGTTTGGGTTTCAGTCAGAAACAGTGACCTCAGCATCTCCAAGTAGCCGGATTCGGAACTGCTAACTTTTATCTGCTTAACAACGCATTTGGGATTCTGTGGGTAATCTACGTCTATAGCAATGTATGTTTGTCCAAATACCCCTGAACTCAGGCTTTGGACAATTTCGTAACGCCCTTGTAGTAATTTACCGATTATGTGCTGGCTCATGACCTGGTTACTCAGTAAGTCCTTTTATTTAGTTTTTCTGACATTCCCTCCTAATTTCCGGAATGCTTTAGAAATAAAAAAATAGAATTTTGATACCTTAAATACTAGTTAATTTTTTAAGTATTTTTACGTAAGAAAACAGAATATAATATAAAGTTTATGTAAATTATATATAAAGTTTATGTATTTATATTTAGAATACCGTGTCTTATAATATTGTGATGTTGACGACAGCATTATTAAATGTTAATGAACAATTTTTAGTTTTGTGGATTTTATCTAAACAGTTCAAATTTAGAGAGGTATGCAATGAAAAAGTGTTACAAATTGGCAATTACGGCTGCTATTGTTGGATTCGGATTAGGAACGCTGAACGTAGCGCAAGCAGCAAATGTTAGTTTTAGTAGTTCAAATGAAGGTTGGTGGAGTGCGAGCGCTAGTAACAATAACAATAACGACAACTATCTAACTGGAAATTCCAACCCGGCTAATCTTCGTAGCTTTTTTACATTCGATCTTAGCGCTTTAGCTGGAGTCTCCTCAGCAACTTTGCAAGTTCAACGATTTGAGGGTTCAGGAAATCCAACACAGACTCTTGTTTTTTTTGATGTTTCAACATCTGCTGATGTACTTAGTCAAAAAGTTAATAATCCTAATATTAATATTTATAACGATTTGGGAAGTGGGAAAAACTATGGAACTTTTAACGTCAACACTTTTGGCGATTCAGACGAAATCCTAAGTTTTGTTCTAAACTCGGACGCTATTGCAGATATTAACGCCAGAAGTGGACAATTTTTCTCAATTGGAGGTGCGCTTTTGGGTGATATTGAAACTGGAAACCAGTATCTATTTGGATTCAGCGGTGATTCGTCTGCTACACTTGTGGTTGATGCCGATCTAGCCACCGTTCCAGAACCTGGCACTTTTGGCGGCGCAGCCCTTGCTGGTATTACGGGTTTTTGGCTAAAGCGCAAAAGAAAAGCGTTCCAAGGTCTATAGGCTAATTTAATTTGATGTCTATCCAAAAAAGTATTTTTTCCTAGAAAAATCTCAATGCTCTTGCTTTTTTGTAAGAGCATTTTTGACAGTAGTTTGTAAAAAAAGTTTATAGTTATTTAGAATTATTCTCTGCTTTCTTGTTCCTCGATCGCTTCAGATTTATCTTGTAAAGGCTTCACAACCCGCGCGATCGCTTCCTGAATAAAAGCCTTGATAAATTCATCTCTGCGATTAATTTGAAACTGTCGCTGTACAACCTCCGTCATTCCACCATCACCCCAATCTTGATCATGACGAAAATATTCAATAAAACTTTTACCAGCAATTCGCGTTAAATAAGCTGCTGTTACGCCTTGAATGGCTCTACCAATAATAAAAGTAGCAACATTGAGTTGCAAAGCGGTAGAAAGTAATTGAATTGCTCCCTTAACAATGCCTAAACTGGCGATCGTTTTCGCTAAAGAAAGGGCTAATTCTCGTCCCCGTTCCATATTCAATTCACAGCCGTACACTCTCCCGATTTCGACAACCATTTGAGCATTGACTGCGGCTGTTGCTAATAAATCTACAACTGGTATAGGCGTGACTGATACCACACCAGCACCAATCCACTGAAACCGATCCACAATTTTGTCAGCTTGACGGCGACGCTGGCCGTCGATGAGTTTTCGCGCCTCGTCTCCCAATCGCAGAGATTGCAAAAGAATGTTATCCGCCACCAAATCTTCACCCTCGGCGCGTAAAACAGCAGCCGTGCGCCGCAACAAAGGAACAATATCCGGTTCTGGCTGAAAGGTTTCGCCAGTTTCTAGTTGTGCAGATTGGGGATTAGCAGCGATCGCCACCACATCATTAGTAGCAATAAATCCCCGTACTCTTTGACGCAACCGTGCAAGGATGGCTTCTTTGTCTTCATCTGTGTATAAATCAGTTTTGTTGAGAACTAAGAGCGATCGCTTACCAATTTCTGCTAATCCCCGTAACGGCTCATATTCTGATCGTCGTAAATCATTATCGACCACAAACAACAGTAAATCTGCTTCCGTCGCCAGTTCTCGCGCCATTTGTTCCCGTTCTGTTCCCGCCACACCCGCTTCTAAAATCCCAGGCGTATCCGTAATTAAAATCTTGCGTTCTAACCCTTTTAACCGCAGACAATAGGTTTCCCCAACCTGAGTTGTACCCATCGGTGCATCCACCTGACCAACCATGCGCCCCATAATGGCATTAACTAGGGAAGTTTTACCTGCACTCCCCGTACCAAATACCACTACTTGAATTTCACCCCGTGCTAAATTCGCCTCAATCTCACGCGATTTACTTAATAAAGCTTGACGTGCTACTTCATCTTGAATTTGCCCTACCTGTTGCCGCACGGCCTGTAAAGTTGTGGAAGCAGCGTCAGATTTGCCAGCCGGAATTTGTGCCGCAGTCACTCGCTTCGGGTTGCGGCGCGATCGCTTTTCCCCAGCCCGAATCACCACTACATAATAGACAAAAGCGGCAACCAAAGCTCCTATAAGCACAATCAGCAGCAACAGCAGCAGATTGCCAAGCAACGGTGAATAGGACAATTGCCAGTAGAGCCGTGATAGGGAATCAATTAGCCATAGGGCTAGCCCCAAAATAACGATCAGACCAACAATCAGCGTTATTATGCGTGACAGAGGCATGGTTGGGATAGGTTAGTGGGTATTTGAGTAAGCAGATGCTTCTGATCTTAATAGTTTCAGTATTTTTTACCAGAGTAGTCAGAAGCAGCTTTTGATCAACGAGGCTGAAGTTGAGCCTTTGAGGGTGAAACTTTAAGTTCTAACTCTCCACTACCCGATACTTCTAATATTCATAGCTCCAGTATTTTTAACTAGGGTAGAAAAAAGCAACTATTTGATAAACTAAGAGCGCATTTTGGATCAAATTTGCTTTTACTCACTTCTTAATTACGAATTGGTATTAACCGAACCGTATTGCCTCAGAACTCACACCGATATATTAAAGGGGACAGATGACATTCGCTTGTGGCGAAGCACCCATCCCCGAATAGCTGATGATAAACTTAGAATCCTATAGTCCGGTATCTATTCATCTTAGTATCGACCGAGATATGGCAATTGTCACTGGGATAGATACTGATTTACAAGATATCTGCAAAAAGATAGTTAGACAATTACTTTTGTTCACCGTTTCTTCCTTCCCCCATCGCCAACAGCGCCGTCCCGTAAGCAGCTTCCGTGTACACTGACGCAACTACAGGAACCTGTAAATGACGCGCCCTAATTGCAGTCCAAGTATCATTCGCTGCGCCACCGCCAGCAGTATAAACACGGCTTAACTTGTCTGCCCCCATTTGTTGTAATAATTCATAACCCCGTGTTTCTATGCGGGCAATACTTTCTAACAACCCATGTAGAAATTCCACTGGATTATCTGGGCGGGGTGACAAACGTGGGGGTAAATTGGGATCATTAATCGGAAAGCGATCGCCTGCTTTCAATAATGGATAATAATCTAACTCGCTAGCAATTGAAGCATCAATCTCACGGCTAAGGCTTTCTAACTCAGCGTTTGTGAAAAATTGCTTTAGCACTGCACCCCCAGTATTAGAAGCACCACCAGTCAACCACAAATTATTTAGACGATGGCTGTAAATCCCATATCTGGCATCTTCTACACGGGTACGACTTAACAATTTTAGTACCAATGTTGAACCCAGGGAAGTCACCGCTTCACCAGGCAATTTTGCCCCACTGGCGAGAAAAGCAGCAATACTATCAGTTGTACCAGCACATACCAGACAATCACGGCGGAAACCGAACTTATTTGCAATCTCAGGACGCAATTCTGCAATTGGAGTCCCAGGAGTTAAAACTTTGGGTAGCTGAATCGGTATTTGCAACTTTTCTAGCCATTCTGGGTATTTCAAATCTTCCACGTCATAACCCAGCTTTAAAGCATTGTGGTAATCGCTAATACCTAAATACCCATGCAGGAGAAACGCCAGCCAATCTGCTTGATGCAGGAAATATCTAGCTTCATTAAAAGTAGGTAACTGCCTCATCCACAAAAGTTTGGCCAGGCTGGAGGTGGCACTCAACACGTTATGATTTGGAGGTGCGACACTCTTCAAATGCTCTAGCACTAATGATCCCCGCGCATCGTTGTACAGCATTGGTGCATCTACAGGATTACCAACAGCATCAACTAGCAAGACGGTTGAAGAAGTACCATTAATTGCGATCGCTTTAATTTCTCGCCGCAATTCTTCAGGTATTTGTTCCACCAGCACAAACAAAGCCTCCTGCCAAATTTTTGGCGTAACAGCAGCTGGTGAGTCTTGGAAAGGATATCGCACCTCAGCCTGGATACAAAAAGCTTCCTCGTTAATCACTACCGCGCGCGCGCCAGATGTGCCGAAATCGATACCCAAATACAAACTCATATTTTTATAAATTTTTCTCAGGTCGAATAACTAACGACTACTGATCAATAACTGCTTTTGTTGCATCTTGTAACAAGATATTCCCCAATCTTGGCAAAACAAGGAAAAGTAGTAAACGAACTGTTCAAAATCTATTCAGGTTAGGAGGTTTTCAGCCATGCCTATCTTAGATACTCTGTACATCGCTCAGGTGTCTTCCATCTCAGATACTCAAGTTTACATCGCTCTAGTTGTAGCCTTGATCCCCGGAGTTCTAGCTTGGCGATTAGCCACAGAACTTTACAAATAACGCTACGATGTGACACAGTTAAAAAGCTAATAATCCTGGCAGTACGGGGTGCAGTTTCTAGACCTTGCGGCTTTATGCCATAAGTAGCTAGAAATCTTACACTTACGTAAGCCAGGTTATTTTTTAACTTGGGCAACACTTGTAGCTATTTCAAAAAAATGAAGTAATATGACAGCTAAATCAAGCAGTAATTAGCGCCAGAGGGCTTTTACAGTGCTTCCCTTCACTAAGCGAGGTTATTTTTTAGCATCATGAACGCGATTCAACCCTCCAGACCACCGTTACAGCCTATACAAAAACGCCGGGTCGTTCCTCGACCAAAGCGGCATCTTCGTCAACGTTCCTACCAGGTGATGGCACTGGAAAGCACAGCCAAAATAGCGGTTAATCTTGTCGTTACAGGCGTTGCAGCATCTGCATTGGCACAACTTTTGCCTTATCATTGGTTACAGCAAGGAAAGTTGCGAGAAATTAGTACTGAAGTCAAGCTGATGGAAGCGCGTGTCAATGGTTTGCAGGCAGAATTTGGCCGTAACTTTGACCCTCAGCAAACTAAAACTATTATGCAACAACAAGGATATCGATTTGATCCCAGCCAGCGCCGGGTCGTATTGATGAATCAGGATCGCCGAAAAGATGAACAAATAGAGTCATCACCCTAAGACAGGCGAATTTGGAATTATTTAGATTTCTGGTGATTAAGGCTACGTGTGAACTGGGTGTTAATTTATATTATTGCTAACAAATAACAGCGTCGCTACGCTCCAATTGAAAATCGTTCATCTACCAATTAGGACGCTGATTCAGATAGCAACTCCTTTAGCCAATTTTCGAGATGCAAACGCAAGCGAGAACCACTAATATCCCTATTGTTGTCAATAGAGGACAGTTGAGTCAGGGCGCGACGATAATCAGCGATCGCACAATTCCAGTCGCCCCAAAGATGGTAAGTCCTGCCGCGTTCAGCCCAAATATGACCTTCTAGTTGACCGAAAAGCAGTGCTACCTCAAAATTCTCAATTGCCTCTTCGTACTGCCCCAAATCACGCCAGGTAATCCCTCGGTTAATCCACGCCCGGACATGGCGAGGATTCAAATCAATTGCTTGATCGTAGTCGGCAAGTGCTACTGCTAATTCCCCACAAGCAGCGTAGTAATTTGCCCGATTATTATAAGCACTAGCCAGATTAGGATTAAGTTTGAGGGCGGTATTATAGTCGCAAAGAGCTTTTCGCGTTTCACTACTTTGGAAATAAATCAGCCCTCGATTGTTGTAATCCACAGCATTGTCGGGATGGCGGTAAATTAGTTGGCTTAACATGGCGATCGCCTCAGTGTAATCTCCTTGTTGAGCCGACCTTAAAGCACAAGAACGTAAGTAGCTATCCTCTAAAGTAGATTCGCTGCGATCGTTTGTCCTCTGCTCTGGGATTTTATTTGTACTATTTAAAACATATTTGGATTGGTTATTTTGCTGGTTGTCGGAAGCTAAAAATGGGTGAATATTCATCTTTCCCTGCCTGAAATACGTGCTTTTTGAAATTAAATTCTAGTTTTTAGGCGCTGGTGGTTTTAACTACTATGTATATTATTAAGGTATTTATGGTTACTTGAAAGCCATCTCAAGACTGAATTTAAACTACTCGCACCAATAGAAATCTACGCCCTAAATAAACAATTGATTCTCAAACCTAACTATGGATACTTCATCTCCAAGCTGAATTCCAGAAATAGCAGATGTTAATTTCAAAGACTAGTTAAGTAGTGAGAGCAACAAATTGGTAGAATGCCAGCAAGACAGATGAGAAAGAGGACAGGGGGACAGGGAAAATAACCAATGCCCAATGCCCAATTTCTAGATGTAATTTTTAAGTTTTGAAAAATTTTCCAATGACAACCGCAATTTCCTATCCCAATGCCCCCGATCTAGCAGCCGACGATTACATTGTTATCGGCTTGGCAACTTGCTTCGTCAAAGAAGATGGCGAAGTTTATCAAATCGAAGTTATAGAACCAATTCCCTCTGCGGCTTTGGAAGCGCTTTTAAAGGGCATTCCTACCTCCTATAAGCTGGCTCATGCAACAACTTTGGGTTCTTTGCTTGATGGCGATTTACAAGTCCTGCCAGATGGCTTCCCAGAATCGGCTCAGTTTGGAGAGGAATTTGTGCCACGAGCATTTGCAGCAGCTCGTACCTACAAGCGTCGTGAATGTGCAAAATCCCTGATTCCCTTAGGTACAAACTACAGTGAGTTTAAGTATT
Source organism: Nostoc sp. (assembly GCF_041747015.1). Taxonomy (GTDB): domain Bacteria; phylum Cyanobacteriota; class Cyanobacteriia; order Cyanobacteriales; family Nostocaceae; genus Nostoc. The sequence continues at coordinate 22,282 of NZ_JBGTFY010000138.1, read as the reverse complement.
CTATTGAGCGCAAGCGGGTGCTAAATGCTGCTAGAGTTGTTACCAAAGAAGACAACATTAAACAGCATTCTCACACTCACAAAGTTCTTTAGGTAATTATGCTAAAACTTTGTTTTCCAATTGAAGATGTTATTTCTAGCATCTTCTTTACCATCTGCTGATTCACCCTTTGGGGTTCGCCAGTCCATTCGGCGGCATAGCCGCACGTGTGGCTGGACTCACTTTGTGGACTAGTTCTGTACTTATTCTTTCTCGAAAATGGACTAACATTGATACATTCAATGGAGCCTGAATATCTTGACGACAAAAACGAAAATAATCCGATCTTATACAAGTTTATAGTAACCTATGGCTTACACTGCTTCACTAAAGAATCAAATGAGCTTTCCAGCGACGAATCAAAATTCTTGATGTACCACGCACCAAATGAGTCCAGACAATTCAATTTTGAAAGATATGAACTCTCAAAGCAGTTACCTAGCATTATCAAGTCACTATCTGAGAAGACAACGTTAGTCTGCCACGCTGGATATGGGAATTTTGCAACCGTTAAAGTTTTGGATTCAAACAGTATTGAGGTTGATTATTATGTTGTTTTCAAAGTATTTAAAGAAACTAAAAAGCTTAGATTACATATTATAACTGCCTACCCAAAATACGAAGGTATAGGTAGAGTAAAAAAAGTAAGCTTTTTCATCATAGCCAAAAACTTATTGAATAATCGGAAATTACCGAGTTTATAAATAACAAAGGCTCCTTAAGGAGCCTTCGCCAAAAAATAAATTTTTGGTATTCAGAACGTCTTTACCGGAATTCCTCGACCTAAAAGGTAACGGGATGTCATGTTTGGGACATGTCTGCTGCATCCATCTATCTTGCATATCTCCAAAAACAATTATTAACCCTAGTTACACAGGGGTTGTAGATTCGTTCTTTGAGATATATATAGTATAGTGTATAGTTCTATTTAGATCAAGTCCAATGGCAGTAGATTTTGAGTAGTAGTTATCTGAGCGTCCGGCATTTCAAAAAAGTATTGGCACAGGGGCTTAAAATAATTCGTAATTCGTAAATAATTCAATTACGAATTACGAATCTATTAACGATAATTTGTAAATTGCAAAGCCACTGGGTAGTCTTCTTGTTTCAACCTCTGCATGACAACTTGCAAGTCATCTTTAGATTTGGCAGAAACCCGCACTGCGTCACCTTGAATTGAAGCTTGTACCTTTTTGAATTCGTCCCGAATTAATTTAGAAATTTGTTTGGCGATTTCCTGACTGATGCCTTTTTTGAGTTTGATTTCTTGACGCACGCGATTACCGCTGGCTGATTCAACTGTGCCAAAATCAAAGATTTTTTGGGAGAGGTTGCGCTTGGCAGCTTTATCCCGCAGGATGTCGTGTAAAGAATTTAGGGTAAACTCGCTGTCAGTGCTGACATTAATGCTTTCTTCGACTAACTCGACAGTAGTTTGAGTATCTTTGAGGTCATAACGACCTTTGATGTCTCGTATAACTTGATCGACAGTGTTAACCAATTCTTGTTGGTCAAAGTCGCTTACAATGTCAAAGGAAAAAGTGGAAGCCATAAAGCATTTTGGATTTTAGATTTTGGATTTTAGATTGAGGGTTGGTATTAGTCCCCACTCCCTACTCCCCACTCCCCAATTATCTATTAGCTTGGATGATGCTCAAGAAAATGAGAGTGGCAGAGCTAACGGAGCCAATGCCAAACATCAGCGATCGCAAAAGGGGTATATTCAAAATATAAAAAATTGAGTATAGCAAACGGGCTACCACAAAGGCGATCGCAGCGACCATTGCTGTAGAAGAATTTACCCCAGTTACGTATGCCATTAATGCGGCTGCGGCAAATATCATAAACGCTTCAAAGGTGTTTTGATGTGCCCAAGTAGCTCGTTGGGCATAAGGTGGCAATTTATCAAGCATAGCGCGAGGAGTAGAAAACATTTCATACCCAATACGCACACGGGCATAAGCTACCACAAAGAATGGGACGTAAATTAGAACAGCAGCAGCAGCGATCGAGTATAAAAAAATTATCATAACTTATTAGTTATTGGTTATTAGTCATCAGTCATCGGTCATTAGTCAAATATAAAAGACAAATGACAAATGACAAATGACTAATCAAAATAGAAAAGCGTCACCACTTTTCTTTGTTCTTCTGCATCCTGACAAGTTTGCAACAAAGTGCCACTGTCATGAAACGCAAAGCAGATCAGTTGCTGGCAACGAGAAACAATTTCCTTATTGCACAGGTAACTAGCTTCAGCGAGAGACAAGTTATCATTACTGGTATTTTCCACTAAATGCATTACCTGTTCTAGTTGCTGGCGCGATTCCAAAGGCTGGCGTTCTAAGCTTTGGGGTAGAATCACCGTTAACAAATTCGGATCAGCCCGCGTTGCTCCCCGGATGGCAGCTGAATTTGTACCTGTAGCACCGGAAGTAATGATGCGATTACCCGATAAAACTAGGGCATATGTCATCATTTCAATCAGATGCTGATGCGTAATCGGGACATGACGAGAACCCAGCAAGGCAATTCTTTTAGAACCCGTTTGCTGGATTGTCGCCAGTTCTTGCGCTAATGTGTCGAGGTTAATAAGGTCTGTTGATTGGCTCAAAGATGGAGATAATCCAATTAAACAACCCACATATTTTACCAAACAGCGTGTAGGTGTGCGGCCAAACTGAGCTAGACATTGCCACTAATTTTTGATTCTTTGGTTTATTAAATGAATTACTTGGTCACACCAAACCAGCCAATATGTTTTATGAGTAGTGCGATTCAAGAGAGTCCACTATGCAGAATCTTGAAAAATACTCCAGAAAGGAGATGCATCAACGGTTAACAGTACTCATGTCAGGGTAGCGCTCACCTGCTGCTACATTTTTCGGTGCAGTTGCTTCAAGTCGATTCAACTCTTCTGAATTCAAGGTAATTTCAGTAGCCCCGATATTCTCCTCCAAATAAGTACGGCGTTTTGTACCCGGAATTGGGACAATATCTTCTCCTTGAGCCAAAAGCCATGCCAATGCCAGCTGACTAGAAGTTACTCCTTTTTCGGTGGCGATCGCTTTCACTTGCTCCACTAATTGCAGGTTTTTAGAGAAATTCTCACCTTGAAAACGAGGAGAATTTCTTCGATAGTCATCAGGCGCAAGGTCATCAGGGCTAGTGATTGCACCTGATAAAAACCCTCTTCCTAATGGGCTATAGGGAACAAATCCAATTCCTAATTCCCGGACAGTAGGTAAAATTTCATCTTCTGGCTCTCGACTCCACAGAGAGTATTCTGTTTGCAGGGCGCTAATGGGGTGAACTGCCATAGCCCGGCGAATCGTGGCAGGAGCAGCCTCTGAAAGACCCAAATAACGCACTTTTCCTTGCTGCACTAGCTTTGCCATCGCCCCGACAGTATCTTCAATGGGTACGGTTGCATCTACCCGATGTTGATAATAGAGGTCAATCACTTCAACTCCCAGACGTTTTAGCGAGGCTTCACAAGCCGTTTGGACGTATTCTGGTTTGCCATTAATTCCTTTCCAACCGCCATCTTCCGTGCGAACATTACCAAATTTGGTTGCTAATACTACTTGATCTCGCTTCTGTTTGATTGCTCTGCCGACTAATTGCTCATTAGTAAAGGGTCCATACATATCAGCAGTATCGAGAAAATTAACTCCAAGTTCCAATGCCCGATGAATTGTGGCGTAGACGCGAAGCGGCTTGTCGTAGACATCGCCTCCTGTTCATCACGACCACTATAAAACTCAGACATTCCCATGCAACCAAGTCCAATCTGTGAAACTTCCAATCCTTGTCTGCCTAGCTTTCTGGTTCTCATGAAATAATCTCCTGTTTAATGCAGTATTATGTCATAATTCGATTTTATAATTTTGAACTTTAAATCGTAAATTACTTATGCCTTGTTTTGCCACTCTAACTCAACTAGTTGAAGTTCTTTTGGCCTGTCCGATAAATTTATCTGAAACTGCCCTAATACAAGTAATTAACAGTATCCAAACAGATAGCCGTAGCCTAAAACCGGGTGAAATATTTGTGGCTTTACGAGGCGATAAGTTTGATGGACATGAATTTGTGCCAACAGCGATCGCTAAGGGTGCAATAGCTGCCATTGTAGATTTTGAATACGAAAATCCCGGATTTCCTGTATTACAAGTAAAAGATACCCTCAAGGCATATCATAAAATTGGCAGATGGTGGCGCGATCGCTTTAACATTCCGGTAATTGGTGTCACAGGTTCTGTGGGCAAAACTACAACCAAGGAACTGATTGCGGCAGTTTTGGCATCACAGGGAGCAGTTCACAAAACTTATGGAAATTACAACAACGAAATCGGTGTCCCGAAAACTCTCCTAGAACTTGGCGCAAAACATGAGTACGCTGTGATTGAAATGGCCATGCGGGGTAGGGGACAAATTGCCGAACTAACGCAAATAGTACATCCAACCATCGGAGTAATTACCAATGTGGGGACGGCACATATTGAGTTACTGGGTTCCGAAGAAGCGATCGCTGAGGCAAAATGTGAATTATTAGCCGAAATGCCTGCTAATAGCGTGGCAATCCTCAACTACGATAATCCTCTACTAATTGCCACGGCGGCGAAAGTCTGGCACGGAGAAGTTATGACTTACGGTTTTTCTGGTGGGGATATCCAAGGGCAATTAATTGATAATGAAATTGTGGAAGTCGCCGGAATCCAACTGCCCTTGCCACTACCTGGTCGTCACAATGCGGCTAATTTCTTGGCAGCTTTAGCGGTGGCAAAAGTGTTGGGAATTGATTGGGCAAGCCTCAAAGCAGGTGTGGTGGTGAATATGCCCACAGGGCGATCGCAGCGATTTACCTTGCCCAATGATGTAGTAATCTTAGATGAAACTTATAATGCTGCACCAGAAGCTATGATCGCAGCGTTGCAATTATTGGCAGACACACCCGGAAAGCGGAAGATTGCCGTATTGGGTGCAATGAAAGAATTGGGAGAGCGATCGCAGCAGTTGCATCAGGGAGTCGGAGAAACAGTACGCAAGTTGAATTTAGACGGCTTGTTGGTTTTGGTAGATGGAAAAGATGCCGAAGCGATCATCAAAAGTGCCGAGGGTATTCCATCAGAATGCTTTGCAACTCATGCCGAGTTAGTGGCTAGATTGAAGACATTTGTGCAAGCAGGCGATCGTTTATTGTTCAAAGCCGCTCATTCAGTCGGACTAGAACGGGTTGTAAATCAATTACGTGCAGAATTGACCAAATAAAATAAATAAGTTAGGACTTACGCACTGTACAAATTTATCGTAGCGATCGCAATATTTGGGTACTCCAAAACAATATTTGGGTACTCCAACACGATATTTGGGTACTCCAACACGATATTTGGGTACTCCAAAACGATATTTGGGTACTTCAAAACGATATTTGGGTACTCCAAAACGATATTTGGGTACTCCAAAACGATATTTGGGTACTCCAAAACGATATTTGGGTACTCCAACGCGATATTTGGGTACTTCAAAACGATATTTGGGTACTTCAACGCGATATTTGGGTACTTCAAAACGATATTTGGGTACTTCAAAACGATATTTGGGTACTTCAAAAGAATAGACTTCTTGCATAAATATATTTTTATCTCATGCAGAGGCGCAGAGAAGAGAACACAAAGAAGGACTTCTGCAATATATGTAAAATTTATACTTTAGATTATAATATTTTTCAGTAAAATTAATGAACAAATATTAGATTTTACTGTAGACCATACTTTAGTTTTAGTTGTTTTTGCTCAGGGCAATGGGGATGGTAGATAGCTAGAGTAGAAACACAACTATGTATTAATTTTCACATAATCTTTGGAAGCAGACGCATATATGGCAAGATTAAAACGCAGTTCTACGGTATTGAATAAGGCAACGCGACGGATTGCAGGGATGCGAGCGATTAGTGAAACGCTGGAATTTAGTAATATCTTGAGTTTGACGGAGTATGAGAAGCGGATTCAAACGTTACAAGCAAATCTATCCAGCTACAACACTATGCTTTCTACTCTGGATGAAGTAGTGGGACAGATTCAATTACTAGAGCAGGATTTGAGCAACTATTCGGAAAATATGTTGATGAGTGTGAGGACGCGCTACGGCAAAAACAGTTTGCAGTATGTGCAAGCGGGGGGAAAGCGACGCCAGAGTAATAAGCGTGCATCTACCACTCAACCGACTACAACGATGATAATACCAAATGTAGACAAGGCAATGACGAATGGCAAAAGTACGGAGACAGCAGTAAATTAGGGGAGTAAACATCGCCCAGCCACAAGCCAATACTTACAGTTGCTCCGGCCAAAGGCGATCGCATTAAGGATACATCTAAAGTGCGATCGCTTCAGCGTGGTTATTAGATCCCCCAACCCCCTTAAAAAGGTGGTAAAAGACTCTAGTTCCCCCTTTTTTAAGGGGGGTTAGGGGGGATCAAAAATCTAGGTGGTACATCGAAAAATTTTTAAATGCTTATCAGACTACGCTTTCACGTTAAGTTGACACCAATGCTTCCAGTCGCCAGGGCTAGTAATAAATTAGACTTTTCAAACATCCTCTTAGTCAAATTCGATCTAGTCTACCCGAACTAACTTACAATTAGACAATGGCTAAGTGAGTTAAGTTGCCTTTGTAGCCACTAATCTCAATCACGGCATCCGTGAGGGCAGAAAATCCATCAGTACTGTAGTGCGGCTAGTCAAAACTCATGGCAGGTTGTCAAACCTATTTCTGCTGTATCAGCAATTGAAAAGATGATATGGTCAAAAAACTTTTTTAGTCAGTGATATATGTCACATCATTGCGGTTCTTCAGCCAATTAGTTATGAAAGTTAGCCATTGCAATATAAGAATAATTACCCAAAAGCTAAACCTAAAACGTAAAAAACATCCTTGTCAAACCCGCTCTCTAATAAAAGTAGAACAGCAGGGTTCAAAACTTCTACTCTTGGTCTGATCTTTAGCTAGGAGGAAAAACACTGAATTTATACTTAAATTCTCTAGTTAGATTTGCACCTACAAGCGCAAAAATACAGATTTAGTAATTATGACGATATTAAAGGCTATTGGTAAAGCTGAGTTTAAGACAAAGTTGAGATTTAGTTGACGTGACGTAGGGTTAATCGAGTCATTGCTGCTTTGAGCAACAACATCACAAAACGCAAGTAGCAGGATATTAACTTGTCTTTAATCTAAAATCTGGTGGGCTATGTCTAACGACAAGCCGATATGCGTCTATGCAGGAATTTACCTTACCAGAAGCTATAATAGTATTGTTGCAATTATTGGCAGACACACCCGAAAAGCGTAAAATTGTCGCCTTGGTGCAATAAAAGAATTGAAACGGCGATGTCTAACGAAAAGCCGCTATGCATCTACGCACTAGTTGCACCAGCGAATTGGAGAAATAGTGCAAGTAGTGCGATGCAGAGTACTTATAGATTTCAGGCGTTGTTGGAAAGACTAAGGCTATTACCGTAACGTCTTTGAAAAAGAATTGCTGCCAAATTAGTCACTAAACAAGTGATTGCTAACCACAGCAAGATATAAGTAGGAGCCATCACCACGCCAATCATGAACCAAGTATATACGTGTATTATCATTACAGAAGCGAAAAAGCCGGCAATTCCAGCAGATTGCCATACTTGATACGATGGGCGACGTAAGGCTACTAGGCTCATCGTTAAAATTGTGACAAGCAAGTTTGCTGGTACGAGAAACGCACAAATACCTATGCAGTTGCCACAAGAGAACTCTACTAAGGTGTTAAAATCGAGCATTAATTTTCTTGGGATAGATGTTAGCTTTTTCAGAACTTAATTTATTTTAAAATAACTAAATTTATATTAACAGATGAGTGAGTAATCACATTGGAAACATAACATAAATTAAAATATTGAGTCGCGTTTTGATACTACTCAATAGTTAGTTAATTATAAAGATTTTGGATAAGTAGGGTGGATGTTTTCCACCCTGGCTGAATTAACCGGGTAAAATCACGGTATCGATAACGTGTACTACGCCATTATCAGCTTCGATATCTGCTGCTAAAACTGTGGCATTTTTAACTTCAAAACCATCAGAAGAATCGATTTTAATGGGTGAACCTTCTACAGAATTAACCGTACCTAGTTGTGCCAAATCAGCTTGTAGCAGCTTTCCGGGAACAACATGATATTTTAAAATCCGCGTTAGTTGGGGAATGTTCTGTAACAGAGTTTGGATAGTTCCCGCTGGTAACTTGGCAAAGGCATCGTCATTTGGTGCAAAAACAGTGAACGGCCCAGGACTTTTTAATGTTTCTACTAAACCAGCAGCTTGTACGGCTGCCACCAGTGTTTTGAAAGACTCAGCGCTAACTGCAATATCAACAATATCAGCCATATATCTTACCTAAATCTCTGCAAAAGATTTTAAAGGATAATAAACCTATTTTAAGTTTTATTAAACAAAATTACTTTAAAATCAGGCGGTGAATAAACTACACTTACGTCACACGTCGCCTTATAATCTTTCTAAGAAAATTCCTTTATAGAAGAAATGTCCGATCGCACGTATGCCATTCTGGGAACTGGAGCATTAGGAAACTATTTACTACTAAAGATGTTGCCACCTATGGTTAAAGATGATGGGAAGGAAAATCAGGGGTTTTGAAGCCTACGGAGGCAGCCTTGGCTTGGGTAACTGCGATTTTAATCGTTAGGTGCTATCAATCTTTCGTCAGAGATGGGAAATCAAATTAACACAAAATAACTTGCTATGAGTCAAGACTTCACACAACAGTGGTTGACAGAAATTCAGGCATTTAAAGAGCAGATGGCGGGACTTCAGGGCGATCGCGATGCAGCTTGGGAAAGTGCCCAAAAATGGCGTCAACTTTATAACATAGAAGCCGAACAACGCCGCACAGATGCTCATCTGTCCCAACAGGCGATCGCATCTCTCAAGGCTGATATGCATAAACTCCAGAGTCTTGAGGTAGAGACACTCGCTGGTGGTACACCAGTAATAGCTATCCAACAAGAAATAGAACAACTCAAATCTGTGGAGGATTTACAAGCTAAACTGATTGCCGTGATTAAAGAACGCGATCACCTTTTGCAAGCTTTGAAAACTGAGCAGGATAATCACGCCCAAACCCGCAATAGTCTGACTACTGCCTTGGGTGATGCTATTGATAGCTTGACGCGGGAGCGAGGGAGCGAGGGACAAGGGGACAACAGAATATCCTCGTAAATTATGGTCAACCAGAAAATTCATGATTGTGATTCAAGCTTGGCTCTTCTTGCTTGAAGCTTGGCTCGAATCGCTTCTGTTCCAGGCTTTGGAGGTTTGGCAGCAATGCGAGCAATCCGCTCACGATTTTGCTCTTCATAATACTGCCGCAGTTCCTCGGCTTCTTTGAGAACGAGTTGATACTCTGCTTCAACCTCCGTACGATGTGCCTCGATGTAAGCCAGTGCAGCACTCACCTGCTCATCAGTAAGGTCAAGCATGGCACGGATAAACTTAGACGGATATTGAGCCGTTACATAGTCCATCACATCGTAGAGGGTGATGCGCGTTCCTGCAATTGTGAGTCCTCGTTCTGTGCGGATAATAGCAGCTTGTTCATCAGGCGCTAAAGTCATAGCTGTAGCCTCTTGAAAACCAACTTCATACTACCCTAATGAAGAGCAGGTGGATGTTTCCTTGGCTCCACCTGCTGCAAACTCTAGAGTGAAGTAGCTATGGGACTACAAATCTCGATCTCTGACTCTATTGTGCAAGCTCTTCGCCTACCTGAGCAGGAATTACGTAGGGAATTAGCCATTGCTCTTTATGCACAAGACATCCTGTCTTTTGGTAAAGCGCGAGAACTAGCTGAGATGGACAAATACGAATTTGGGCAATTGCTCTCTCGTCGTGGAGTGGAACGGCATTATGGTTTCGCAGAATTAGATGATGACTTAACTTGGCGATTGTGGATCAGATTGAACTCCTACATCGGCAATTTGGCGAAATTTTGATTCCCAATGCGGTATTGGATGAATTGAAAGTGCATGAAGAACGACCCGGTTCTCAAGCAATTCGTGAAGCAATTTTATCTGGATGGATTCAAACTCAAGATGTGAGCAATGAACCTCTTGCCCAACTGCTTAAGCAAACACTAGATCGAGGGGAAGCAGAGGCGATCGCCCTTGCCGTTGGACTCTGTCAATGCGTAAGTCCTACTGCCTACAAAACACCCATCAACACCGTAGGATTGCGTATCAGAAGTCCAAATTGGCTGGCTGTTTCTGTCCAGTAAAATGACACTGACTGCTCCCGTAAAACCTGCGAGTTTCACCCCACTACGAGTATTGGTCACAGCTGTGAGTTGTCCGCTAGAGGTAAGGGTGAATGACGTACTCATGCGTCCATTTGAGACTGCATCATCCCGATTACCTGCAATTGGAAAGCTAGCTACTGATGGGCGTTCAAGACTTCCGGCACTACTGAGAAAATAGTTCTCTACTTGACCATTGTCATCTCTAAAATCCCATAGCTTCGGCTACTGCTCCTAGTTCCGCTGCGATGCCTTGTTTAAATCGACTGTGATTGTGTTTAATTGCTGTATCTGGGTCTTTTAGACCATTACCAGTCAGGACGCAAACCACGGTTGCCCCTGTGGGAACTTGGTCTTTCACTTGCAACAACCCGGCTACAGAAGCGGCGCTAGCAGGTTCGCAGAAGATGCCTTCAGATGATGCCAAAAGTCGATAAGCATCCAGAATGTCGGCATCGGTAACGGCGTGGAAATTTCCCTGACTTGCTGTTTGGGCTGCGATCGCTAACTCCCAGCTAGCAGGGTTGCCAATGCGAATTGCTGTCGCTAAAGTTTCGGGATGCGCTACTGGCTTCCCATGCACAAAAGGGGCTGCACCTGCGGCTTGGAATCCCATCATTCGGGGTAAGCGATCGCATTTTCTGGCTTGATGATATTGACAAAATCCCATCCAATATGCTGTGATATTTCCCGCATTGCCTACGGGGATACAAACCCAGTCTGGAGCATCACCCAGCACATCGACAATTTCAAAGGCTGCTGTTTTCTGCCCTTCTAGGCGGTAAGGATTGACCGAATTTACCAAAGTTACGGGATAGCTTTCGGCCATTTCGCGGACAATTTCTAGCGCTTGGTCAAAATTACCTTTAATTGCCAATACTTCTGCACCGTATAGTAATGCTTGGGCTAACTTGCCCAGTGCCACATAGCCTTCGGGAATCAGCACAAAGGCATTCATCCCCCCACGCTTTGCATAGGCGGCGGCGGCGGCTGAGGTGTTGCCCGTGCTGGCACAAATTACTGCTTTTGCCCCTTCTTCCTTGGCCTTGGAAATTGCCATAGTCATCCCCCGGTCTTTGAAGCTGCCGGTGGGGTTCAGACCGTCGTATTTTACAAAAACACGTACTTGTCTGCCAATGCGTTCTGCGATCGCTGGCGCTGGTATTAGGGGTGTGTTACCCTCCAACAAAGTGACAATCGGTGTTTTTTCGCTGACAGGCAAGTATTCACGATAGGCTTCTATCAGTCCAGGCCAGGGTTGGCGATGAGATTTAGCAGTAGACAGGCTCAAAGTCACGGGATTTAAAATTTCTGAATGTAAGGATTGGATATTTAGAAAGGGTGGCATGGGGAAGCGCAGAATGAGGAAGAGCAAGAAAGTGAATTTTTCTTTGCCAGTTCCCAGTCCGCTAATTCCACAAAGAATATTATTTTTTGTGGTGCAGGCGTTTTATTTTATTTTTAACGTCAGTTTATCATAACTGCCACGGCTACCTTCGGTTTAACGAATTAGCCTGGGGATGCTGACGGAGTGAAAAATGATAGACAAATGTATGGGAATTACGTGATAACTCTATAAAACTCTTATTTCTAATCTGCGGAAAACCATTTCTGGTGTGTCCGCTCCGAGAGATTGTCTATGTGTATTTTGCCACGCTAATCGCTTCAACTGCCGGGGGAAATACACAACATCTGCCTTTTCTTTGCGGTAGCCTTCTCCTTCAAATATGCTACGTCTAGCTTATATAGCAGGTACTTCGCCCTAAGTTTTTTCATAATTTGGCGTAATTATTAATATAGCCTATATATACTTTGTTGCGTAAATTACTTAAAAGCAGCGGTAATAATTCATCAAGCTATAATTGACAGGCTGGCAATTAAGTACTGTTAAGTATCATCGATTGGACGGAAACTTTGCACATTTGGAGCAATGTTTTCTCAGGAACACAGCCATTATGATCACCGTCTTTGATGATTGAACCTGAAATCCATTAGAGTAATTGATTGAAAATATATAATAATTTAATAAAGCTTAAAAGAGGATTATTATAATATTTCTAGTGGTGTGAGTTAAGTTTTGGATTTAATTAGCGATGCCTACTTGTTTATCTAGTGTTTCCGATCGCGAGTCCCAGGCTACCTGGGTCAGCAATTTAACTAAGTCTTATTATCAAGACGATCAGCAAGCTAAATTTATACATTTACAAGCCGAGGTAGATTCTCTGTTGCAGCAGTTGGAAAACCTGAAGCACCAACGTCTAGTCGCTACTAGCCAAAAAGAATAAGTCAGTTTTGGAGATAGCGATGTCTACGACGGGCTACGCCTACGCTTTTGTTCGCGCTAATGTAAACTTTAGTAACGGAGCTATTCAAAGCGCTGATTTTTCTGTGACCAGCGCCTCAGACTGTATTTGTTAGCATTTTCTACTAACAAGGCTAAGGATTGTACATCTGAAAGCTTGGCGATCGCAGAAAGTCTTTGACGGTAATTTCCTGTAAAATCTGTGTAAATCACTTCACCACGATCAGATAAAATTATAGTCCGGTCAGGGGATTGATTTGTATTTTCCCCTTGACTTTTAGGTGTAGGATGATTCAAGGATGCGATCGCTGCTGCTGAGATAGTCAGTATTATTTCTGGCTGAGTATTATTTGTTAAATCAATTACTTGAACAGGCCAATCACCCAACTTTTGCTGCATCTGCTCAAAGCTAGGAATAGCCCCAGTCGGAATCTCATCGGCTTGCTGTAAAGATTGCCACACACTCGATAGCATTACCTTAACCCCTTGGGGATTTTGTTGATACAGTTCTTGGAGAGTGATTGGAGATGGTTGCACCCATTCCAGTGCTGCATTTGTCAAGGCTAGAGGTCTGGGTTGAAAAACATCGTTTTGATTTTCCAAAATTTTTGGGCTAGCAACTAATAGACGCAAGACTTTACCCTGTAGTTGCACCGCTTTGATAACGGCTATAATAATTTGCTGTTCTCCGTTTGGCAACCAGACTACAATCTGAATTTCCGGGTCAGAACTGATTCCTAAAGTTTTCCAGAAAAATTTGGCAGGGGAAGTTTTGGGTGGGTTCAAATTCTCAAAGGAGGAATTTAACCAGCGTTTTCCGTCATGAAATGCACTCACCTCCACCTGATACCAAACTTGGTTATCTGTGAGTTTCAGGTCTGTTGTAGAATTTGGTTGCAGCCAGTCAGTGCTGTTAATTTGAGTGATTGGTTGCAGTGTACCGACAATTTGACTAGGGTGAGTCGAAGATATTTGCGACTTTGTAACCCCATCATTGAGTCTTTTTAACAGACCTTGAATATAGGCAAGGTTATCTTTTGTAATTTTTGGTTGCGTCTTTAACCAAGAATTAGCATATCCTTCTCCTCGCTGAACTGCTAAAATTAGGGCTGCCCAAGCTTGCACCTCTTGTCGATTTGGGTTTACCCGCAACGCCGCAGCTGTACGATTCCATAATCGGTTTTCATCAGCTTTGAGTAGGGTGACAATTTCTTGGGCATTATGTGGTGACGCTTCAAACACTTGTAAGGCTTTTTCCCAGCGACCATCAATTAAATCTGCTAGCACTTGTTGACTAGGACTTGCCCAATTTTTATCAGCTTGAATTTTGGTAAGTTGGGAGTGCAAGCGAATCAAATCCATTTGTGCTTGCGCCGCTTCTGGCAAAACTCCTTTGCGCTGTTTTTGGATGAACTTCAACCACTCAAAAGCTGGTGTCCACAGTCCACTACGGGCAATTGACAGGGCATTTTGGTACGCAGAATCCTTAATGGCTGGTAAGTTGAGGGTAACTGCCTCCAATTGAATTGGTTTGAGGAATAACTTCAGAGCCTTAACTTGGTAGACTTGTAAGTACGGTTCTAAACCTACTGTTTGATCAACAACTAACTCTTTTGTATCATCACCAGTTACCTGCTGCCATTTGGGCAGTTGTCCGTTAAGGCTTGTCCAAGACAACATTTGTAGTAAATTGGTGCGTTCTGGATTGTAGTATACGATGTGACCGTAGGCGAACGCATCAGTTCCTTGTTGGCGCTGACCCCGCAAATCAAACCAAACCCCTGGTGATGGTGTACCGTCTCCAAAGCGTTGCACTTCAGTTAAAGACAGAAAAATACTGACATCTTCGGGTTCTGATGTTCCATCGACTAGAGAAGAAATCACAAAGGATTCTTCTGGGCCCGTTATAGCTAATTGAGTCGCTAGATAGTAGTAATTTTCTGACTGAGATTTAAACTCTAACTCTTGTGAGCGCTGGTAAACCCTGAGTTCAACAAGTTCTTCACAATTAGATTGACAATTAGGACGCTGCTGAAAAACTGGCAGTAAAAATGAGTTTTCTGCATCCTGATGCAAAGGCAGAGTTTCTCCGATAATTTGCTTTTTTTTACTCAAATCGAGTTGAATTTGTTTGAGGCTTTGAGGGCGTTCGTGATTACCAAGGGGGATTTGCGCCCATGTAGGTAAAACTTTATTTAGCCAGCTTACCTGATCTGGATTGAAGATGAAGAGAACGCTAATCCAGGCAAAAGCCACAATTAGAATAGCACTACTTAAGAGAATTGCGTAGCTTGCCGCCGTAGGCATCGCTAACCAACTTCCCCGTTGCTGCTTTTTCTGGGGTTTTTTGGCGACACGTCTCATCGCACCTGTATGAGGTTTATTTACTTTAGAAGCTTTTGGCGTCAGCTTGCGTGAGCGATTTGCCATATTAGTTTTCAATCAATCCAGTGAGTCTTTTTAGGTATTGGGTACTGGTGCTTCTCCCTTATCTCCCTCAACCTCTTAAAAGTCCCAGTACTTAATACTCTGTTATACTCGTCCTTTCAAAAGTTGCCCAGAAAGATGTAAGTCTAATTTTGGACAAAATCAGTAAATTTACTCATGTGAATATTAGATGAGTACGAGTACACTTTTCGCTTAAGTATGTGAGCAGAGTGTAAAAAGTTGAAAGGTAGACTTATTAGCCGCAGTCATCACAAAACCTGGATACTCGCATGGTTACTAGTTGCGGGAGTAAACGGAGTTGCCCAAAAAGCGATTGCACAAGAGTACACAGAAACTACTCAGGTGCAAGAGAGTATAGATTTAAATTCTCCTCCCCTCTCCTCAGTAAATCCGATGGCGCAAGTTACATCGGTTTCTCAACTCAAGGATGTACAACCCAACGATTGGGCATTCCAAGCATTGCAGTCTTTGGTAGAACGCTATGGTTGTATAGCGGGTTATCCAGATAGCAGCTATCGCGGTACTCGTGCATTAACTCGGTATGAATTTGCTGCCGGGGTAAATGCTTGTTTAGATAGAGTTAACGAGTTAATCACTACAGCCACCAGCGATTTACTCACCCGCGAAGATTTAGCAATATTACAAAAATTGCAGTCAGAATTTGCCCCGGAATTAGCAACTTTGCGGGGTCGGGTCGATAGTTTAGAAGCCAAAACCGCCGAAATCGAAGCCAACCAATTCTCAACAACAACGAAACTCGGCGGACTACTGATAGTTGGTATTCAAGGACGGACTAATAATCGTGGTGATGTTAATCCTAGAGATGGACAAAAAGATACAGATGATGCAGGGACAAACACTAATATTATGTCTCTGGGGCAGCTGTATTTAACTAGTCAAATCACTCCCCGTAGTTACTTATTTACGGGTCTTTTAGATACTACGGGTACTACTGGCCCCAGATTTACTAATAGTGTTTCTCGAAATGATGTTTTACTTGGCTACGAATTTCCTACAGATAACTTGATTGTAAGTGACCTCAATTTTCATTGGCTGGTAACAGATAATTTAGCAGTGATGGTGGGAACAGAAGGCGTAAGTATGCCAACTGCTTTCCGAGGTCCCAATCGGGTAGAAAGTGCTGCAACAGGACCACTATCTTATTTTGCCCAAAGAAACCCAATTTTAAATATGGGATTTGGTCACGGTGGTATAGCTATTGATTGGCAATTTGCTAAACGCGCTAGTTTGCAAGCAATTTATACCAGTTTTCAACCAGGAAATCCTGGTCAAGGTAGCGGTTTATTTGATGGAACCACCACTACAGGCGTACAATTACTGCTGACACCAACTGATACTCTAGATTTTAGTTTGTATTATGTTAACAATTATTCTTCAAATGGTTGTTTATTAACTTTTGTTGGCGATGAATGCTTAACTGCCGTTGATACCAGTACCGGACAATCAGCACCTCTGCAAACAAACGCTGTAGGTGCGACTCTAACTTGGCAAATTTCACCCCGGATTAGCGCAGGCGCGTGGGGTGGTTATACTAGATCTTATATTCCGGGGCGAGCGGGAAATGTCGAGACGACTAATTATATGGTGTTTCTGAATTTCCCTGATTTATTTGCTAGAGGAAATTTGGGCGGAATTTATGTCGGTCAACCTCCTAAAATCACCAGTAGCGATTTACCTGTAGGGAATAATGTCCCTGATTTTGTTAATACAGGTTTAGGACGTGCAGGTGGACAGCCAGGGACAACTACTCAAATTGAGGCATTTTATCGTTTTCAGCTAACAGATAACATCAGCATTACACCGGGCATCATTCATATATTGGAACCTGGTCACACACCAGATAGTGACTCAGTTACCGTTGGCATTCTGCGGAGTACTTTTCTTTTTTAATTCTGTTTTCATTAAAATAAAAGACGGGATAAAGAATCCCGTCCAAATAGCTTGAAAGTGGTAATAAACCTTGGACTCCGAAAAAAATAGTCCAAAATTAACCACCAGCAACAGCAGGGACAATACTTACTTCATCGCCATCTTTCAGGGGTGTATTTATCCCATCCAAATAGCGGATATCTTCGCTATCGACGTAAAAATTTAGAAACCGACGTAGCTCCCCTTTTTCATCGCACAACCGCGATTTAATCCCAGGAAAGCTTTGTTCTAAGGAGTCCAATAATTCAGCAATTGTGCTGCCATTGGATTCTAGAGTAGCTTGGTTATCAGTCAAATTTTGCAGAGCAGTAGGAATTAAAACTTTTACAGCCATAGAAGTAAAAAATGAAGAGTGAGGAGTTAGGAATAAAGTTAAGAGTTATGAATAAAAAACTCATAACTCATAACTCATAATTAAACGAGAACTTGTTGCCATTCTAAGCGGTCGAGAGTACGCGATCGCTCTAAAGCTCGTTCAAAACTATCGAGTTTAGCATCAATAGTCAAGGGTTCGCCAACGTAGCCTTGAATTGCTTCTTGAGTTTTCAGACCATTGCCAGTGATGTAAACCACGGTAGTTTCATCTGGATCAATTTTGCCAGCTTCTACTAATTTTTTCAGCACGGCAACGGTTGTACCACCAGCCGTTTCTGTGAAGATACCTTCGGTTTCTGCTAGCAGCTTGATGCCATCAATAATTTCTGCATCATTGACTGATTCAATATTACCGCCAGTCTTCTTAGCTATATCCACTGCATAAATGCCGTCTGCTGGGTTGCCGATCGCAATGGATTTAGCAATTGTATTCGGTTTCACTGGTTTAATAAAGTCACGCCCTTCTTTAAATGCTTGAGCGATGGGTGAACAACCTTCAGCTTGAGCGCCGCTGAAACGGACATTCTTGGCTTCTACTAAACCAACTTCGACAAACTCTTTGAACCCTTTATAAATTTTTGTAAAGAGGGAACCAGATGCTAAAGGAGCAACGATATGGTCAGGTAACTCCCAACCTAGTTGTTCTGCAACTTCAAAACCTAGTGTCTTGGAACCTTCGGAGTAGTAAGGACGCAGATTAATATTGACAAAACCCCAGCCGTATGTATTAGCAACTTCCGAACAGAGACGATTTACTTGGTCGTAATTGCCCTTAACAGCCATCAGGGTGGGACTGTAGATTAGGCTACCGATAATTTTACCTGCTTCTAAATCTGCAGGGATGAATACACAGCAGTCTAAACCGGCATGAGCTGCGATCGCAGCTGTAGAATTTGCCAAGTTACCGGTGCTAGCGCAAGAAACAGTAGTAAAACCCAACTCCCGCGCTCTGGAAAGGGCGACTGACACCACCCGATCCTTAAAGCTGAGGGTGGGCATATTAACGGCATCATTTTTAATATAAAGTTTATTTAAACCCAGGCGACGGGCAAGACGGTGGGAACGAACCAGGGGAGTCATACCCGTTCCCACATCTATAACATTATCAGTTGCAACAGGCAAAAAGGGACGGTAGCGCCAAATTGAATTGGGGCCAGCTTGAATTGTCTCACGAGTGACGGTCTGACGTAGGGCGCTGTAGTCATACTTTACTTCTAATGGTCCAAAACATAACTCACAAACATTCTTGGCTTTGAGTTCATATTCAGCGCCACATTCCTTACATTTCAAGGCATGAAAGTAGGCAGTGCTGGCTTTGGTTTGGGTTGTGATTGCTTGAGTCATAAACTAGCTTTCCCTGTTTGTCTGTCGACTGTCGCTTGATGCTAACACGAGCAAAAATACCAGTCAAACATACCCGACTAAATTTGTCGGGTATATTAAGTGTAAAAATATATATTTTAGTGATACTTTGTATCAGTAATTGTTGCATTGATTATATACAGGGGTTTGGGGAGCGAGAATGAGGTGTAGACTCCCCGTTTTTATCTGTTTACCTGGGTTTGATCTGTGGTATTTTGATCTTCTACTAAAACTTCTTCAATACGTCCAAAGTAACGTTGCGATCGCTCGGCTAGTAAATATTTATGTTTATCTACTTACCATACTTTATTTAAATTCAATTCAAACCCAGGTAAAATATCTTCACCAAATACACTTGTAGGAGATTCTAATATTTCTACCTCTTTCTCTAAACGAAAAATTTCTACTGTTTTATTCTTCGGGTCAAGCAACCAACCTAAACGAACGCCATTGTTAATATATTCTTGCATCTTTTCTCTGAGTTTTTTCAAAGAATCACTACTAGAACGCAATTCCACCACAAAATCAGGTGCTAGAGGGGAAAATTCTTCTTCTTGTTGAGTCTGAGTTAAAGCCTCCCATTTTTCATTACTTACCCAAGAAGCATCGGGTGAGTAAACCGCACCATTGGGTAAAGTAAAACCACTGGAGGAGTCAAATACAATACCTAAATTTGTGCGATCATTCCAGTTCCATAGTTGAGCATTCAAACCAGAGTTTTTCTTACCTGTCCACGGATATGTTGGAGGCATAATTAGAACTTCTCCAGTTGCAGTACGTTCTAACTGCAAATTTTGATTAGCTTGACAAAGTTCATAAAACCCCTCAATACCCAGATTGGGAATATTCAAAATGATGGCGTTCATAAGCTTTAAGAGCGAGGTTTTGTCCTTATACCAATTTTATGTAAGGTTACGCTTTATCGAGGGCGTAGTTATAAAATTGACATCATGTGCGCCTAATTTGTTTGACCTCAACTGGTTCACCAGTCAAGCTAAAAGGGCGGACTTCGGTAATTTTTACCTTAACTAACTGCCCTTGCAATTCTTTGATGTCGCCACTGAAGAATGTCAGCCGATTACCGCCAGTGCGTCCCATTACCTGGGTTTGATCTTTAAGATTTTGGTCTTCTACTAAAACTTCTTCAATACGTCCAAAGTAACGTTGCGATCGCTCGGCTACCTTCAAATTTACTAGATAATTGAGCCGTTGCAAGCGATCGCTTTTAATTTCTTCACTCAGTTGATTGTCCCACAAAGCGGCGGGTGTCCCTGGACGCGGCGAATATGCGGCTGTATTCAACATATCAAAGCCAATATCTGCCGCCAATTTCAAAGTATTTTCAAACTGCGCTTCTGTCTCCCCAGGAAAACCGACAATTGCATCAGCACTAATTGAGGCATCTGGCATATACCGCCGAATGGTATCGATAATCCGGCGATATTTTTCATGGGTATAGCCCCGCGCCATCGCCTTTAAAAGTTCATTATCCCCAGATTGAAAAGGGATGTGGAAGTGTTTGCAGACTTTGGGCAATTCCGCACAAGCTTTGATTAATCTCTCGGTAAAATAACGGGGGTGGCTAGTAGCAAATCTTAACCTTTCAATCCCCGGCACATCATGCACATAATAAAGTAAATCTGTGAAGTTGTGCAGATGCCGACCTTCTGGTGTCGCTCCAGGCAAATCTCTGCCGTAAGCATCAATATTTTGACCAAGGAGAGTAACTTCTTTATAACCTTGCCGTCCTAATTCTTCGATTTCAGCCCGGATAGCTGAGGGCGTGCGAGATTGTTCGACACCGCGCACATTGGGAACCACGCAGTAAGTACAGCGTTCGTTACAGCCATAAATCACATTCACCCAAGCGCTCACTTTACTATCCCGTCGTGGCTGGGTGATATCTTCAATAATGTGAACTGGCTCAGTTGCCACAACTTGGTTGCCGTTAAACACTGACTCCAACAAATCTTTGAGACGGTTGGCGTGTTGTGGTCCCATTACCAAGTCTAATTCTGGCACACGTCGCAACAGCGCTTCGCCTTCTTGCTGGGCAACACAACCAGCAACGATGAGAGTTAGATTAGGTTGCTCATGTTTGCGCTTCGCCTGTCTACCGAGGTAGGAATATACCTTTTGTTCAGCATTATCCCGAATTGTGCAGGTATTGTAGAGAATCACCTCTGCATTATTCGGGTCTTGACACCACTCAAAGCCCATGTCTTCCAAAACGCCAGCCATGCGCTCTGAGTCAGCTTTATTCATCTGACAACCGAAGGTAATGATGTGGTAATGGCGTTTAGAAGTGGTCATGGGCAATTATGCTTAATCAATGTATGTAAGCTTTATTTCTATTCTATTAAAGTATAGAAGAAGATACCCAATGCAACAGGCGATCGCTTGGATGGAAATGCAAAACAACTAAGGTTGAAGCACTTACATCAAGTATTAGTTAAGCAAACCTTGTTCTTTCCTTGGCTCTGAAGAAGATTGTGATTGATTATATATATAAGTTACCAATGCTAAAGTAAGTCCAATTGCTAAGATAATTCCCAGTATTCGCAATAAATTTGGAGTAATTCTCGTAGCTGGCTGTTCATTTTGCTTTAGTTGGTAAATAGTGTCATCAGTTCGCCCTTGTGGTCTGTCTTGATGAGATCCAGGTCGTGGTTGATACAACGTTGCATCGGTCGGCACTTGTGGTCTGCCTTGATGAGATGCAGGTCGCGGTTGATACAACGTCTTATCTGGTGGCACTTGTGGTCTGTCTTGATGAGATGCAGTCCGTGGTTGATACAATGTCTTGTCTGGTGGCGCTTGTGGTTCGCCTTGAGGAGATTCAGTCCTCGGTTGATACAATGTCTTGTCTGGTGCCGCTTGTGGTCTGCTTTGATTAGATGCAGTCCGTGGTTGATACAAGGTATTATCTGGTGGCGCTTGTGGTTCGCCTTGAGGAGATACAGGTCGCGGTTGATACAACGTATTATCTGGTGGCACTTGTGGTCTGCTTTGATTAGATGCAGTCCGTGGTTGATACAACGTCACGTCGGGTTTGGTAGCTGGAGGATTATTCACAGGACTCTGTTGAGGATTTATATCCTCAGGTTGACTTTGCTCAACTGGGTTAAACTGTCTCGCAACAGTTTCGTGATTTGAACCTTGATTGTACCCAGCCTGAAGAGGAGGAACGGTTTGCTCAGATTGGCTTTGCTCAATCGGGTTAAACTGTCTCGGAACAGTTTCGTGATTTGAACCTTGATTATCGGAAGATGGAGGACGAAGAATGGTATCGTCGTTCGATTGTCTCGGAACAGTTTCGTGATTTGAACCTTGATTGTCGGAAGATGGAGGGCGAAGAATGGTATCGTCGTTCGATTGTCTCGGAACAGTTTCGTGATTTGAACCTTGAGTAGATGAAGGTTGCGGCTGCCCAAGAGTTTGACCGGGTACACTAG